>DASUIK010000038.1:0-30169 GCA_036279795.1 Burkholderiaceae bacterium
CAACGCCGGTGGCGCGCAACATGATCAACACCTTCTTCTTCAACATGAACGCCATCAAGAGCGGTCAGTCGAGGCCGAAGGACGTGCCGCGCTACAAGCCGCAGAAGGTGGGCCTGCTGGGCGCGGGCATGATGGGTGCCGGCATTGCCTACGCGCAGGCCAGCAGGGGCATCGCCACGGTGCTCAAGGATGTGTCGCTGGAGAAAGCCGAGGCCGGCAAGGCCTACAGCGTCAAGGTGACACAACCGCGCGTGGACAAGGCCCGTTTGAGCCCCCACGACCAGGCCGCGCTGCTGGCACGCATCACCCCCACGGCCAACGCGGCCGATCTGGCCGGCTGCGACCTCATCATCGAAGCCGTGTTCGAAGACCGCGCGCTCAAGGCCAGGGTGACACAGGAGGCCGAGCCACAACTGGCCGCGGGCGGCTTCTTCGCCAGCAACACTTCCACCCTGCCCATCAGCGGTCTGGCCACGGCCAGCGCGCGGCCGGAGAAGTTCATCGGCATCCACTTCTTCAGCCCGGTGGACAAGATGAAGCTGGTCGAGATCATCCGCGGTGCCCAAACCGACGACGAGACCGTGGCGCGCGCGTTTGACTACGTACAGGCGCTGGGCAAGATCCCCATCGTTGTGAACGACGCGCGCGGCTTCTACACCAGCCGCACCTTCGGCACTTTCGTGATGGAAGGCGCGGCCATGCTGGGCGAGGGCATCCCTGCCGCGGTCATCGAAAACGCGGGTATCCAGGCCGGCATGCCGGTGGGCCCACTGGCGGTGTTGGACGAAACCGCGCTGTCCTTGAGCGTGCATGTGCTCGACCAGACCCGTGCCGACCTGGCCGCCGAAGGCAAGACCTACACGGCCACGCCAGGCGAGCTGCTGGTGGAAACCATGGTGAAGGAGCTGCACCGCAAGGGCCGCGCGGCCGGCGGTGGTTTTTACGACTACCCGGCCGGGCAGAAAAAAACGCTGTGGCCGGAACTGAAAACCCGGTTCGAAAAGCCCGGCGCCACCTGGGACATGTTGACCCTGAAAGACCGCCTGCTCTACCGCCAAGCCGTGGAAACCGCGCGCTGCCTGAGCGAAGGCGTGCTCACCACCGTGCACGACGCCAACATAGGCTCCATCTTCGGCATCGGCTTCCCGGCTTGGACAGGCGGCGCCATGCAGTTCATCTACGGCACCGGCATCGACGCGTTTGAAAAACGCTGCGCCGAGCTGGCCGCACAATGCGGCCCGGGCTTTGTCCTGACCGATGCCGTCAAAGCCACCCTCCGACAACACCAACCCCGTTACTGAACATGCCCCGTCTGCAAGGAAAAGTCTCCCTCATCACCGGCGCCGCCCAAGGCATTGGCCTGGCCACCGCGCTCAAATTTGCCCAGGAAGGCGCCACCGTTGTCGTCTGCGACATCAAACAGGCCGGCGTGGACGCGGCCGTGGCCCAGTGCCAGGCGGTGGGGGCCTCCGCCGTGGGCTTTGTGCTGGACGTGACCCAGCGCGAGATGGTGGACGCCGTGGTCGCACTGGTGAAGGACCGCTTTGGCCGCATCGACGTGCTGGTCAACAACGCCGGCATCACCCAAGACGCGCGGCTGCAGAAGATGACGCTGGAGCAGTTCGACCGCGTGATCGACGTCAACCTGCGCGGCGTTTTCCACTGCACGCAGGCCGTTGCAGACACCATGGTGGCCCAGGGCAGTGGCGCCATCCTCAACGCCAGCTCGGTGGTGGGCATCTACGGCAACTTTGGCCAGACCAACTACGCGGCCACCAAGTTCGGTGTCATCGGCTTCACCAAAACCTGGAGCCGCGAGCTGGGACCCAAGGGCGTGCGTGTCAATGCGGTGGCGCCGGGATTTGTGGAGACACCCATCCTGTCCACCATCCCCGACAAAGTGCTCGACGAGATGCGCGCCCACGTGCCCCTCAAGCGCCTGGGCAAGCCCGAGGAAATCGCCAACGTCTACGCCTTCCTGGCCAGCGATGAGGCCAGCTATGTCAACGGTGCGGTGTTGGAGGTGTCGGGCGGCATGACGGTGTAATGCAAATGTAAACTTGCGGAAACATATTGCTGCGGCCCCCGCAGCCACACGATGACCGCAAACGACAACCCCGCCGCACCACAGGTCGATGCCGAACACTTCACCCGCGCGGTCACAGCGCTGGGGGAGAAACGCGCCGTGGTGGCCAAACAGGCCATCTTCAACGCCCAGGGCATCAAGATCGTCGAAAAAGGCACGGCCATCAACGCCAGCCTCTACGAACGCTTGAATGCCCACAAGTTGCCAGAGCCACTGGAAGATGCGTTGTCGGCCGAAGGGGTGGTCACCGGCCGTTCGCTGCGGCTCGATATGGAACTGCTGCTCGAAAACGAGCCGTTCTACGCACGCATGACGACCACGCCCACCGAGCGCGCCAAGCGGCTGGACGTGATCGAAAAGCTGCCCTTGCCAGATGCGATGGCGTTTCAGCTGACGCTGGCGCGGGACCTGCACCCCACCGTGTACCGCCACAGCCTGCGCGCCATGTGGACCATGGCCTGGCTGGCCAGCCATCCGTTGGGCAAACGGTTTGAGTTGTCGGAAGCGGCGGCCGTGGGTCTGCTGCACGACATCGGCATGCTGCACTTGGACCCGGCCCTGATGAACCCGAAAGCCGAGTTGACCCGGGCGCAGCGCCGCCAGCTCTACAGCCACCCCATCATCAGCATGATGCTGATTGAGCGGCACCACGCCTACCCCAAAGAGGTTGTGCTGGCGGTGCTGGAACACCACGAATGCCTGAACGCATCGGGCTATCCACGCAACCTCAGTGGTGCCCAGATCAGCCCCTTGGGGCGCTGCATGGCAGTGGCCGAGATGGTCACCGCCATGATCGGCAGCAAACGCAATGGCGGCGAACTGCGGCTGGCGGTGTTGTTGCGTATGAACATGCACCGCTACGACCCGGCACTGATTGCACGCATCATGGGGCTGCTCCACCCTGAGCTGGACCCCAGCAGCGATGCCGTGGAGTTGATCGACACACCAGCACAACGCCTGATCGAGGTGGACGCGGTGGTGGCGGCTTGGCCGCGCGACTTTTCAACGTTTGGAGAGCTGACACCAGAGCGCCAAGCGGGTCTGGCCGTGGTCAGCGACCAGATGTCGCAACTGCGCCGCACCCTCGCAGAAGCTGGCTTGGCACCCGCCCAGCTGGAACAATTGGGCGACGGTGCCGACGATCCGATGCTCGCACGCGAACTGTCGCTGCTGGCCAAAGAAGCCGCTTGGCAGTTGCGCACCCTGGCCCGCCAAGCGCGCAGGCGCTGGCGCGCGGGCGCCCAAGGCAGCTACCCCGCCGATCTGCAAACCTGGATGGACCGCTGTGACAACCTCGCCCATGACCTGTTGGGCGAGGCGACCGGCGACCAAGATGACTGATCCCACCACCCAACACGTGCCGCCCGCGCTCAACGCCCCCTCCTCCCGCACCGACCTGTTTGTCTCCTTCACCTGGCTGGCCCTGCAAGGCTTTGGCGGCGTGTTGGCCGTGGTGCAGCGCGAGCTGGTGGAAAAAAAGCGCTGGATGACCCGCGACCAGTTCGTGGAGGAGTGGGCTGTTGCCCAGATCATGCCCGGCCCCAACGTGGTCAACCTGTCGATGATGATCGGTGGGCGCTACTTTGGCTTGTCGGGCGCGCTCGCGGCACTGGCTGGCATGCTGACCGCACCGCTGGTGGTTGTGCTGCTGCTGGCCACGCTCTATGGCACGGTGGCCGAGCAACCGGTGGCCCAGGGCGCTCTGCGTGGCATGGGTGCGGTAGCGGCCGGGTTGATCACGGCCACCGGTATCAAGCTGATCGCCGCATTGGACAAAAATGCCATGGGCCGCCTGGCCTGCTTGTTGCTGGCCACCCTCACCTTCGTGTCCATTGCGCTGCTGCGCTGGCCCTTGCTGTGGGTGCTGCTGGGCATTGGCGGTGGCGCCTGCCTGTGGGCCTACCGCGTGCTGGGCCGCGTCACACCTTCGGTGCGCCCTTGAGCATGGCACCCACCTTCGCCAACTGGCTGGAGCTGTTCACCCACTTTGCCACGCTGTCTTTGCTGGGCGTGGGCGGTGCCATCACCACCGCCCCCGACATGCACCGCTACCTGGTGCACCAGCAGGGCTGGCTGAGCGACGCCCAATTCACGTCGTCGATTGCCTTGTCGCAAGCAGCGCCCGGCCCCAACGTGTTGTTCGTGGCCCTGCTGGGCTGGAACCTGGGGTTGAACGCAGCCGGAGGCCCTGCGGCGGGCGCCATCGCCTGGTGGACGGCGCTGCTGGGGGTGGTGGTCACACTGACGGCCATCATGCTGCCCTCTTCGGTGCTGACCTACACCGCCACCCGCTGGGCCCACCACAACCGCGAGTTGCGCGCCGTGCGGGCCTTCAAAACCGGCATGGCGCCCATCGTGATCGCGCTGTTGGTCGCCACCGGCTGGCTGCTCACCGCCGCACACGACCAGCCCGCACGCGACTGGCGCCTGTGGCTGTTGACCGCCGTGGCCACACTCATGGTCTGGCGCACCAAACTGCACCTGTTGTGGCTGATCGGTGCCGGTGCCGTGCTCGGCGGCCTGGGCTGGGTGTAACACCAAGTAATCCGATTAACATGACATTCTTTTGCAAAACTGACAAGCAAAGGCACAGCAAAGAATGTCGATCGGAGACTGGAAATTTGGCACCCGCATTGCCCTGAGTTTTGGGGTCGTTCTGTTGTTGCTGGCGGCGGCCCTGGGGGTGGGCATCAGCAGCATCAACAAGCTGCGCCGTGAAGCCCAGGTGGTGACGGCCACCCAACAAGCCGACGCTGCCGGCCTACGCGCGGCGGTGAATGACAGCAACAACGTCCCCTTATTGATGGTGGGCCTGGGCGCCGCTGCGCTGCTGGTGAGCGCCATCACCGCGGTGGGGCTGACGCGCAGCGTGGTGGAACCCCTGGGCGAAGCGCTGGTGATCGCTGAAACGGTGGCCTCGGGCGACCTCAGCCAGGACTTCGAAACCGAGCGCGGCGGTGAATTCGGCCGCCTGCTTGAAGTGCTGGGCAACATGGAAGACACGTTGACTGACCTGGTGGGTCGCATCAAGACCTCCAGTGACCTGATCGCGGAAGCCTCACAAGACATCGCGGCGGGCAACCAGGACCTGTCGCAGCGCACTCAGGCGCAGGCCACGTCCCTGGTGCAGACCACGGCACGCATGGCGGAACTGACGACCACCGTACGCCAGAACGCTGAACGCGCCCAAGCCGCCAGCCGCATGGCGGTGAGCGCCTCCGAGGTCGCCGCGCGCGGTGGTGACGTGGTGGGACAGGTGGTGCACACCATGGACGCCATCAGCGCCAGTTCGCGCAAGGTGGTGGACATCATCGGCGTGATCGAAGGCATCGCCTTCCAGACCAACATCCTGGCGCTGAACGCTGCCGTGGAAGCGGCCCGCGCCGGTGAACAGGGCCGTGGCTTTGCCGTGGTGGCCGGCGAGGTCCGCAACCTGGCCCAGCGCAGTTCGGCTGCAGCCCACGAGGTGCGCGACCTGATCGGCGCCTCCGCGGCACAGGTGGATGGCGGTGCCAAGCTGGTGAGCGAGGCCGGCCGTACCATGCAGGATATCGTCGAATCGGTGGGCCGCGTTGCGGGCCTGCTGAGCGAGATTTCCACCGCCTCGGCGCAACAGCGTGAAGGCATCGAGCAGGTGAACCAGGCGGTGGCCCACATGGACACCGCCACGCAGCAAAACGCCGCGCTGGTGCAGCAAGCGGCCACGGCCGCTGGCGCCTTGACCGAGCAGGCCGGTCAGCTCATGGCCGTGGTGGGTGAATTCAAGCTCGACGACGACGGGGCTTGATCAAGGCACTGTTCAGCCGCGTTGGCGCAAGGCCTCGTACAGGCAGACACCGCTGGCCACGGACACGTTCAGGCTTTCCACGGCACCCGCCATGGGGATGCTGACCAGCTCATCACAGGTTTTGCGGGTGAGCTGGCGCATGCCGTCGCCTTCGGCGCCGAGCACCAACGCGGTGGGGCCTTTGAGATCCATCTGGTACAGGGTCTTCGGAGCGTCGCCGCTGGTGCCGATCACCCAAATGTTGCGCTCTTTGAGTTCCCCCAAGGTGCGCGCCAGGTTGGTGACCATGAAATAAGGCATGGTTTCGGCCGCACCGCTGGCCACCTTGGCCACGGTGGCGTTCAAGCCCACCGCGTGGTCTTTGGGTGCGATCACCGCATGGGCGCCAGCCCCATCGGCCACACGCAGACAGGCCCCGAGGTTGTGCGGGTCGGTCACGCCATCGAGCACCAGCAACAACGGCACCTGACCGGCCGCCTCCAGTTGGTCGAGCAAATCGTCCAGCGAGCGGGCCTGATCGATGGCCTGCACCCTCGCCACCACACCCTGATGGCCGTGGCTGCCACACAGCTTGGCCAGGCGCATGCCATCGGCATCCAGCAAGCGCAGCCCAGCCTCTTTGGCACGTTCGACAAACTGCCGCATGCGGGCATCGCGGCGGCTCGGATCGACGTATAGCTCCAGGATGGACGCGGGGGCGGTTTTGAGGCGAACGCCAACCGCATGAAAACCGAACAGGACTTTGGGCGCAGACATGACGCCATTATCCGCGCACGGTCACAACGCCACGCCCAGCTCTTGCACACGCCTGCGAGCACAGCACTTTTGTATCAATTGGCGACGGAACAGTTAACGATAGTCAATGCCTACCAAACTTCCGCCAAAACTGTACACAATCCGTCAACGCTTCACCAAGACACGTCCTGTGCAGGTGAAGTTTGAAAGGGAGTTGTCAAATATGAGCAGCAACGTCATCAAGTTGCCTCCGTTGTTGGAGCGCCTGGGCTCCATGACCGCGATACGCGACACCGAGTTGCTGGAACAAAGCCTGCTGAAGACGCTGGGTGCCGTGCTGGGTGTGAACGACGTCTCGCTCTACAAAACCGATGACTACCAACGGTGCATAGGCATGCTCAGTCACCACCGCTCGGTGGTGCTGGACCGCGAGGGCGTGGAGCGTGTCACCGAGCGCATCGAGACCGTCTACCAGAACGTGGAGGTGCCAGCGGCCGAATTGGCTCTGATGGAGAACGTGCGCCTGACCCACAAGCCCAGCACGTGGCAAATCGATGGCAGCACCCTGGTGGTGCTTCCACTGATGAACGCGCGGCGTTTGTGCGGCCACATCGCGTTTCGCAAAGCCAGCGGGTTGACCGACACCGAACATGCCATCGTTCACGGCATATTGGAGGTGTACGCCAATTACTACAGTTTGCTCGACGACAGCCAGCGCGACAGGCTGACTGGGTTGTACAACCGGCACGCATTGGAAACGGGCATCGAGCGCATGTGGCCGATGCTGGCGCAACACGGGAAGTCTCAGGCGCCCTCGCGCCGACGCACCGCCGAATACGACTACTGGCTGGCCATGCTGGACATCGACCACTTCAAGGCCGTCAACGACACCCATGGCCATGTGGTGGGCGATGAGATCCTGCTGCTGGTCTCGCGCATGGTGGCAGACTGCTTCCGCAAAAGCGATCTGGTCTACCGCTACGGCGGCGAGGAGTTTCTGGCCATCACCAGCGCGGCGTCGGAAGCCGATGTGCTGGACGTCATGGAGCGCGTGCGCCTGCGCATCGAAGGCCACCGTTTTCCGCAGGTTGGCCAGGTCACGCTCAGCATTGGTGTGGCACGCATCGACCCACAGTACTCGGCGCAGGAAATCATCGCCCGCGCTGATCGCACGCTGTACCAGGCCAAACGCGACGGCCGCAACCGCACGTATTGCTTCGATCTGCTGCAGTCTGAGGGCTCACTGCCCAGCCTGCACTTCGGTTCGGCCGAGTTGTTCTGAACCGATCAGCCGGCCATGCGTCCGGCCTCGATGGTGATGCGACGTTCGCAGCGCGCGGCAATGCCGCGGTCGTGTGTCACCAGCACCAGAGTGGTGCCCAGTTCGCGGTTCAGCTCAAACATCAGTTCCATGACACGCTCACCCGTGGCGAAGTCCAGGCTGCCCGTGGGCTCGTCTGCCAACAGCACCGCCGGGTGCACCACAAAGGCCCGTGCCAACGCCACCCGTTGCTGTTCACCGCCGGACAGCAACTTGGGGTAGTGCCCGAGACGCTCACCCAAGCCCACGCGTTTGAGCATGTCGGTGGCGGCGCTGCGTGCGTCGCTCCGCCCGGCCAGCTCCAGCGGCAGCATCACGTTTTCGAGCGCGGTCAGGTTACCCAGCAGCTGAAAGCTCTGAAACACAAAACCCACCTTCTGCGCACGCAGCGCAGCGCGTTGGTCTTCGTCCAGCGCAAACAAATCGACACCGGCCAGGTGGACCGTGCCCGTGCTGGGGGTATCGAGGCCCGCGATAATCGACAGCAAGGTGCTTTTGCCCGAGCCCGATGCCCCAACGATGGCCACCGTCTGGCCCGCCGCGAGTGAAAAATCGACATCGCGCAGAATGGTCAGCGTGCCAGTGGAATCGGTGACCGACTTGCCCACACCACGCGCCACCACCATGGGGGGCGCGTCCACCGCGCTGACCTGACCCGACCCCTGAACCTGATGCTCTTGAAACATGCGTGACCCAATCTGGATGAGGCGACACTTTAACGTGGCCTGCGCCGCGCTGGCTCTGTGGGGGTTTGCCGGCCCCACGGCCGCGCAGGCGCCTACGTCCGCCAAAGTCGTGCTGGTGGTGGGCGACTCGCTGAGTGCTGAATACGGTTTGCGCCGGGGCAGCGGCTGGGTCGCGCTGCTGGAACAACGCGTGGTCGAGCAAAAGCTGCCTTGGCGTGTGGTCAATGCCAGCATCAGCGGCGACACCACCTCGGGCGGCCGTTCGCGCTTGCCGGCCCTGTTGAAGCAGCACAAGCCTGCGGTGGTGATGATCGAGTTGGGCGGCAACGACGCGCTGCGTGGCCTGCCGCTGGAGATGACCGAACAGAACTTGCGCGCCATGGCGCAGGCCGCCCGCGCCACCGGTGC
Source organism: Burkholderiaceae bacterium (assembly GCA_036279795.1). Lineage (GTDB taxonomy): Bacteria > Pseudomonadota > Gammaproteobacteria > Burkholderiales > Burkholderiaceae_C > Hydrogenophaga. The sequence continues at coordinate 9,024 of DASUIK010000038.1, forward strand.
ACGCGTGTTGATGGTGGGCATGCAGGTGCCGCCCAACTACGGCGCGGCCTACACACAACGGTTTGCTGACACCTTTGCCCAGGTCGCACGCACGGAAAAGGCGGAGCTGGTGCCCTTTCTTCTGAAGGGCGTTGCCGATGGCGCCGACCCGCTGGCCTTGTTCCAAAGCGACCGCATCCACCCCAACGAACAAGCCCAACCCACCCTGTTGGCCAACGTGTGGCCCAGCCTCGTGAAGTTGCTGAAATAGATGAGCGTCCACAAGATCAGTGCCACCGAGGCCTTGCAACACATCTCGTCCTTCGACGCGGTCATCGACGCCCGCAGCGAAGCCGAATTCGCGGAAGACCACCTGCCTGGCGCCGTCAACTGGCCCACCCTGAACAACGAGGAGCGGCGGGTGATCGGCACGCTCTACAAGCAGGTCAACCCCTTCGAAGCCAAAAAGCGCGGCGCAGCACTGTCGGCACGCAACATCGCGGCCCACATCGAACGCGAACTGCTGGACACACCCAAAAGCTGGCAGCCGCTGGTGTACTGCTGGCGCGGTGGCAACCGAAGCGGTGCGCTGGCCACCATCCTGGGGGCCATTGGCTTCAAGGTGACGCTGGTTGAGGGGGGTTACAAAGCCTACCGCACCGCCGTGCTGGCAGACTTGCCTGCGATGGCGCAGCGGCTGCGCTACCGTGTGGTGTGTGGCCGCACCGGCACCGGCAAGACACATTTGTTGCAAGCCCTGGCGGCCCAGGGCGCACAAATCCTCGACCTGGAGGCGTTGGCGCAGCACCGCAGCTCGGTACTGGGGCTGATCCCAGGGCAACCCCAGCCCAGCCAAAAACTGTTCGATTCACGCCTGTGGGCGGCGCTGCGTGCGCTCGACCCGGCACGCGAGGTGTACGTGGAGGCGGAAAGCAAACGGGTGGGCAATGTGACGGTGCCAGAGGCGCTGATCCACGCCATGCGCGCCAGCCCCTGCCTTACGCTGGAGATGGGCTTGCCCGACCGCGTGGCCCTGCTGCTGCACGACTACGCGTTTTTTGCCCAGGATGCCGAGTTCTTTTGTGATCGGCTCGCCACCCTCACCGAATTGCGCGGACGCGAAACCGTGGGGCGCTGGCAGGCACAGGCGCGCTCAGGCCATATGGCCGAAGTGGTGGAGGACCTGCTGGCCAACCACTACGACCCGCGCTACGAGGAATCGATGGCACGCAACTTTGTGGCCTACCCCACGTCCACGCGCTGGCCCGTGACCTACCAGGGCGCGGGCAGCTTCGAGGTGCTGGCCAGGCAATTGCTCGCCGCCAGCAACTGACACAGGTCAGTCTGCCGCTGCGTCGCCAGCGCCACTCTCGGGGGCAGCCTCATCGGCCCCCGGCTGAGGCTGCTCGCCATCCTGCCCGGGCTCGTGTTGGCGTTGCGCTTTGGCGCGAGCCTTCTCTTCTTTCTTCTGCTTCTTGGCCAGCTCACGCTGGCGTTTTTCGTATCCGTAGTTGGGAGTGGCCAAGGCGTGGGTTCTTTCTGTGTGCCAGGGTTGGAGGAGATTCAGCCGCGCAGGGCTCGGAGCGCTTGCTCGATGTCCTGGCGCAAGTCATCGACCGCTTCCAGACCCACCGCAAAACGCACCAGCCCCCCGGCATGGGGCCAAGGCAGGCGGCGAATCGAGGGCACATCATACGGTGCGCACAGGCTGATCGGCCCGGCCCAGCTCCAGCCCAGATGAAAGAGCTGCAGGCTGTCGCAGAAACGGTCGATCTGCGCCTGGCTGAAGTCGGGCTTGAAAACGGCACTGAACAGGCAGGCAGCGCCCGTGGCGTCCCGCTTCCAGGTCAGGTGCCCTGGCGAGCCAGGCAAGGCCGGGTGCAGCACGCAGGCCACCTCGGGGCGCTCGCTCATCCACTGCGCCAGCACACGCGTGCTGCGGTCCTGTGCCTCGTAGCGCAGCGCCGTGGTGGGCAGGCCACGGAGCACCAGTTCGGCGTCGTTGGCGCCCACCCCAATGCCAAAACGCATGTGGGTGTCGACCAGCATGTGGTGCAACGCCGGATCACGCGTTACCACCGAACCCATCAACACGTCGGCACCGCCACTGGGGTACTTGGTCAGCGCCTGCATCACCACGTCGACACCCAGCTCGAAGCCATTGAACGCGATGCCAGCGCCCCAGGTGTTGTCGAGCGCACTGATGATGGGGCGCGCACTATCACCACGGTTGGCATTGGCGTGACGGATCACGGCCGTCAAGGCGGGCAGATCAGGGAACTCCAGCGTGATGGAGCCAGCGGCCTCCAGCCACACCAGGCGCGTCGCAGGCGTGATCTTGGCGGCCAGGTCGGCCGGGTCCATCGGGTCGTAAAAACGGTGGGTGATGCCCCAGCCCACCAGTTCACCGTCCGCCAGGGTCTGGTTGGGGCCGTAAACGTTGTCGGGCAGAAGCATCTCGTCGCCCTGCTGCAGGAAGGCGGTGTCCACCAGGGCCACGGCCGCCAGGCCACTGGGCGCCAGCAGGCAATACCGGCCCCCTTCGAGGGTGGCCAGCCGCTCCTCCAGCGTGAAGGTGGTGGGCGTGCCATGCAGGCCGTAGGTGTAGCCGCTTTTGTCTTTCCAACGGCGGCTGCGCAAATCGGCCACGTTGTTGAAAAAAACGGTCGAGGCCTTGTGGACCGCGACCGGCACCGCGTCGAACTCAGCAGGCGCGCGGTAGGGGTGGTGGATGAGCTGGGTGCGGATGTCGCTCATGACCCGTTCAGACTTTCCATTTTTCCAGCAGCTGCGCCGGACGCAGGGCGTCGTAGCCTTCGAACGGCTGGTGGATCCACGGGTTGGTGGGCAGGTACTCCACCGAATAGTCGGGCGTGAACGTGGACAGCTGTTTGGTCCAGATCACCGCGCTGCGCAGCTCGGTGATGGGCGGGTAGTTGTTGCGCAGTTGCTCAATGACGGCCTTGAGCGTGTGGCCGGAATCGGCCAGGTCGTCGACCAACAACACCTTGCCGGCGATCTCGCCCTTGGGCGTGGTGATGTAGCGCGCGATGTCCAGCTTGCCCTGCACCGTGCCGGCACTGGCGCGGTAGGAACTGGTGGACATGATGGCCAGGGGCACGTCGAAGATGCGCGAAAGGATGTCACCCGGGCGCATGCCACCCCGGGCCAGGCACAGGATGGTGTCGAACTCCCAGCCCGACTGGTACACCTTGATCGCCAGTTTTTCGATCAGGTTGTGGTACTCGTCGTAAGAGACATACAGGTGTTTGCCGTCTTCGGTCAGCATGGATGCGCTCCTCATCGTGGTGGTGTGGAAATCAGGCGGCGTAGGGGTGGTGCAGCAGGATGGTGTGGTCTCGGTCCGGGCTGGTTGAAATCACATGCACAGGCACACCGGTGGTTTCTTCGATGCGCTTGAGGTACTTCTGCGCATTGGCGGGCAGCTTGTCGTACTGGGTCACACCCACCGACGACTCGCTCCAGCCGGGCAGCGTTTCGTACACGGGCACACAACGCGCAATTTCATCGGCGCCCATGGGCAGGATGTCGGTGAACTGGCCATCGAGCTGGTAGCCCACGCACAGCTTCAACTCTGTCAGGCCGTCCAGCACGTCGAGCTTGGTGATACACAGGCCGCTCAAACCGTTCACCTGCGCACTGCGCTTGAGCAGCGCGGCATCGAACCAGCCACAACGGCGGCTGCGCCCGGTGGTCACGCCTTTTTCGGCCCCCACGGTGCTCATGTGGTAACCCGGCGTGCCCTCTTTTTCCCATTCGAGTTCGGTCGGGAATGGGCCACCGCCCACGCGGGTACAGTAGGCCTTGGTGATACCCAGGATGTAGTGCAGCAGGCCCGGGCCCACGCCGGCACCGGCGGCGGCGTTGCCGGCCACGCAGTTGCTGGACGTGACAAACGGGTAGGTACCGTGATCCACGTCGAGCAGCGTCCCCTGCGCGCCCTCGAACAGCAGGTTCACACCTTGCTTGCTGGCTTCGTTCAGCTCACGCGAGACGTCGGCCATCATGGGCTTGATCAGCTCGGCCTGGGCCATGGCCTGGGCATAGGTGCTGTCGAAATCGATGGCGGGTGCTTGCAGGTAGGTGGTCAGCACGTGGTTGTGCAGGTCCAGCAGCTCGCGCAGCTTGGCGGCGAAACGCTCGGGGAAACGCAGGTCCTGCACGCGCAGCGCACGGCGAGCGATCTTGTCTTCGTAGGCCGGACCGATGCCACGGCCGGTGGTGCCGATCTTCTCGGTGCCGCCCTTTTCGCGCGCGGCTTCGCGGGCGATGTCCAGTGCAGCATGGAAGGGCAGGATCAGCGGGCAGGCCTCGCTGATGCGCAGGCGCGAGCGCACCTCGACACCGGCCTTTTCCAGGCCTTCGATCTCTTCGAGCAGCTTGGTGACCGAGAGCACCACGCCATTGCCGATGTAGCACTTGACGCCGGGGCGCATGATGCCGCTGGGGATGAGGTGCAGCGCGGTTTTGACGCCGTTGATGACCAGCGTGTGGCCGGCGTTGTGCCCGCCCTGGAAACGCACCACGCCACGCGCGGTTTCGGTCAACCAGTCGACCAGTTTGCCCTTGCCTTCGTCACCCCATTGGGTACCGACCACCACCACGTTGCGCCCGGGTTGGGCGCGCATATCGGAATTGCTCATGTCGTCGCTTTGAAAGAAAGAGTCACACCGGCTGAACCAACCAGCTGCCGTCGCGTTGTGTCAACACACGATCGCAGTGGAATTCGTCCACCTCGTGGTCGTGCCCAGGCAAGGCACACACCACCGTTTCGCCCGCCGCACGCAATGCCGCAATGGCATCGCGCAAACCAGGCTGATTGCCCCAGGGCGCCCGCACCGCCGCCTTGAGCGCGCGCCGCGGACTGACCTGAACCAACTCCTTGAGGTCCAGGCTGAAACCCACCGCAGGCCGCTTGCGGCCAAAAATGGCACCCACCTCGTCGTAGCGCCCACCTCGCACCAGTTCGGCGTGGGTGGTCGATGCACCTTCGCGCTCGCTGCGCGCAAACAGCGAAAAGCGCACACCGGTGTAGTAGGCGTAGCCGCGCAGGTCGGCCAGGTCGAAACTCACATCCAGGCCACTCAGGTGTTCGGCCAGCCAATGCAGGCCGTCCAGCGCCTCGTTCAGCAAAGCCGAAGGCCTGAGCACACGCCGAGCCTCCGCCAGCACCGACACGTCGCCGTACAGGCGAGGCAAGGCCAGCAGGCTGCTGCGCACGTCGGCAGGCAAGCCCTGAGACAGCACGTTCAACTCAGCCACGTCCTTGCGGGCCAGGGCCGTGTGGATCAGGTGGGTTTGTTCGGCGCTCAGCGGCACACCGGCCAGCACGGAATCGATGACCCGCACGTCGGCCATGTCCAGAGTCAGGTGCCGCAGGCCGGCGGCCAGCACACAGGCCTGGGCCAGCTCCATGGCTTCCAGATCGGCTTCCAGTCCGGCATGGCCATAGATTTCCGCCCCCAGTTGCAGCGGCTCGCGGGTGGCCAGGGGCCGGTCGGCGCGGGTGTGCAGCACCGGGCCGCAATAGCACAGGCGGGCCACGCCCTGGCGGTTGAGCAGGTGGGCGTCGATGCGTGCAACCTGCGGCGTGCTGTCCGCCCGCACCCCCAGGCTGCGTCCGGACAGCTGGTCCACCAGCTTGAAGGTTTGCAGACCCAGGGCTTCGCCGGTACCGGTCAGCAGCGACTCCAAGTGCTCCAGCAAAGGCGGCATGACCAACTCGTAGCCGTAGCTGGATGCGGTGTCCAGCAGGCTGCGGCGCAGTTCCTCAATGTGCCGGGCCTCGGAAGGCAAAACATCGGCGATCTGATCCGGCAGGACCCAGGCGGACATGGTCATCGGGGGGGCTGTTAAAAACGTGATTCTACCGGTCCTCGCGGGACCGCCCGCCAATCAGGCAGGTGACAGCCACCACCACAGCAGCAGACCGGCCACCACACAGCACAGGCCGAAGAAGCGGATCTGCCCGTCGTGCAGCTTCAGGATTTCGTTGAACATCTGGCGCCAGCGGGTGGGCGCCAGCATGGGCAGCAGGCCTTCGAGCACCAGCATCAGGGCCAGTGCCAGCCAAAACACCTCGCTCACGCGGGCATCACTTGCCGCCGCCCTGCACGGCGCTGCTGCGCATGGCCTTGAAGAAGTCGGACGAGGGGTCCACCACCATCACGTCGGACTTGCCGGCGAAGCTGGCCTTGTAGGCCTCTAAGCTGCGATAGAACTGGGCAAAGGCGGGGTCGCGGCCAAAGGCCTCGGCGTAGGCACGGGCCGCTTCGGCGTCGCCCTGTCCCTTGATGTCCTGCGCCTGGCGGTAGGCCTCGGCCACGATGACCTCGCGCTGGCGGTCGGCATCCGCGCGGATTTTTTCGCCTTCGGCACCACCGGTGGAACGCAGCTCGTTGGCCACGCGCTTGCGCTCGGCTTCCATGCGGTCATAAACCGACTTGGTGATGGTCTCGGCGTAGTCCACACGGGTGATGCGGACGTCCACCACGTCCATGCCCCAGGGCTTTTCGGCACCGCGCACGGCCGCCAGCACCTCGCGCTTGACGTCGTTCATCAGCTCTTCGCGGCGAGTCGAGAGCAATTCGCTCACCGTGCGCTTGTTGACCTCTTGCTGGAACGAGTTGCGCACCACGCGGTTGAGCTGCAGCGCGCCGGCACGCTCGTCCAAGCCAACGTTGCGGATGTAGGCCGAAGGGTCGGAAATGCGCCAGCGCACGTACCAGTCGATCACGACCCGTTGCTTCTCGGCGGTGAGCGTAGGCTCCGTGTCGGTGCTCTCCAGCGTCAGCAGGCGCTTATCGATGTAAGACACGTTCTGGAACGGCGGCGGCAACTTGAAGTTGAGGCCAGGTTCGGTGATGACCGACTTGATCTGACCCAGGGCAAAGACCACGCCAAACTGGCGTTGGTCCACCACAAACAACATGGAACTGGCCAGCGCGAGCGCCACCAGCAAGGACGTGAGGATGAAACCGATTCTGTTCATGACAAGGCTTTCAGGTCGTGCACGGCGGGCAGCGCATCAACGTGTTTCGCGGCTGCGCGAGCGCTCGGCATCGCGGCTGCGGCTGTCGGTCAGGTTGGCGACACCGGCTGGCGAAGGCGTGCTCGCCGTGCCGGTTGCTGCCGGGGCTGGCGTTGGCGCCGCCCCCTGCACCACAGACTGAGTAAGTTTGTCCAGAGGCAGGTAGAGCAGATTGGAGCCCTGCTTGCTGTCTACCAGCACTTTGGTCACATTGGTGTAGACCTCTTGCATGGCATCCACGTACATGCGTTCGCGTGTGACCTGTGGTGCCTTGGCGTACTCAGTCTGAATGGCGCGGAACCGCTGGGCATCACCCTGCGCCTGGGAGACGATGCGCGCCTTGTAGCCCTCGGCCTCCTGCAGGAGACGAGATGCCGTACCGCGGGCGCGGGGCACCACGTCGTTGGCGTAAGCCTGCGCTTCGTTCTTGGCACGCTCGCGCTCCTGGCCGGCCTTGAGCACATCGTCAAATGCGGCCTGCACCTGCTCAGGCGGACGCACGCCGCCTTGCTGCAAGTTGATGCCGACCACTTCGATGCCGACGTTGTATCGGTCGAGAATGGTCTGCATCAGGGTGCGCACGCGGGGAGCGATCTGATCTCGCTCTTCTGCCAGGGCCGCGTCCATTTTCATTTTGCCAACCACCTCGCGCACAGCGGTCTCCGCGGCCTTCACGACAGCGGCATCGGGGTCGCGGCTCTCAAACAAATACATGCGCGCGTCGTTCAGTCGGTATTGAACAGCGAACTTGATCTCGACGATGTTCTCGTCTTCGGTCAGCATGGCTGATTCGCGCAGGCCGGTGGCACGCACGATGGCGTCACGCCCCACATCAACCGAGCGGATCTGGGTGGCAAACACAGTCTCATGGCGCTGGATCGGGTAAGGCAGGCGCCAGTTGAAACCGGCCCCCACCGTGCTGTGGTATTTGCCGAACTGGGTGATGACCGCGCGTTGGCCTTCCTGCACGATGAAAAAACCGGTGCCCAACCAGATCAGAGCGGCCACACCGACGATGAGTCCGGCCCCGATTCCCGTGCTCTTGGGGTCGGGCTTGAAGGGAGGGACACCACCATTGCGGCCACCGCCGTTGTTGTTGCCCCCACGCCCTCCCAGCAATCCGCCCAGCTTGCGATTGAAATCGCGCCAGAGTTCGTCGAGATCGGGCGGCCCCTGGTTGGGACCCTGGGGGCGCTGCTGTCCCCGCGGGTCATCGCGCCCAGGCGGGGGTGTGTTGCCCTCGTCCTTGCCATCGTCGCCACGCCCCCAGCGCGGATCGTTGAGGTTGAACATGCCCGCGGCACGCGTCCAGGCGGCCGGCAGTCGAAGTCGCGGGAGGTTGAGACTCATGGATGGCAAGGGTATGAAAAATGGTTGAACCAACGAGCGCTATTGTGCCGAATCAGCCCGAGCAAGTGGCTCATGCGGGGTCATCCGGTGACGACTCCATCTCCGGATCACCGTCAGCAGTGAATGGTTCCGCAGGCCGATCACGCGACAGCACTTCGGCCAGGGCCTGGCGCAACTCAGGCAGGCCCTGCCCTGTCAACGCACTGACGAAGACACGCGTCACGCTGTCGCCACCCAGGTCCATGTGGTCGCGCACGCGCTGCGGCCGCCGCTCCGGGTCGATCGCGTCCAGCTTATTGAACACCAGCAGCTGCGGCACCTGCGCGGCACCAATGTCGTGCAGCACCCGCAGCACCTCGGCAATCTGTTCCGGGTGGTTGGGGTTGGACGCGTCGACCACGTGCAGCAGCAAATCGGCGTCGGCCGCCTCCTGCAGCGTGGCGGCAAAGGCATCCACCAAGCCGTGAGGCAGGTCACGGATGAAGCCCACCGTGTCCGACAAGGAGACGCTGCGCCCAGCCTCACCGAGGTAAAGCTGGCGGGTGGTGGTGTCCAGCGTGGCGAACAGCTGGTCGGCCGCATAAGCGCGCGCCTTGACCAAGGCATTGAACAGCGACGACTTGCCCGCGTTGGTGTAACCCACCAGGGAGATCGTGAAAGCGTCGCGACGCTCGCGCTGCCGACGCTGCGTGGCACGCTGTTTCTTGACCTTCTCCAAGCGCTCCTTGGTTCGCTTGATGGCATCGCCAATCATGCGCCGGTCGAGTTCGATCTGGGTTTCGCCTGGGCCACCGCGCATGCCGATGCCACCGCTCTGGCGCTCCAGGTGGCTCCAGCGGCGCACCAGGCGGGTCGATAGGTATTGCAGTCGGGCCAGCTCCACCTGCAGCTTGCCTTCGTGGCTGCGTGCACGCTGCGCGAAGATTTGCAGGATGAGCAAGGTCCGGTCGTTGACCGCCAAGCCCAGGTGTCGCTCGAGGTTGCGCTGCTGGGCCGGGCTCAGTGCCTGATCGAACAGCACCTCGGTCGCACCGGTACCCAGGGCCAGAGCCTTGATTTCATCGGCCTTGCCGGAGCCCACGAACAGGGCGGGGTCGGGCGCACGGCGCTTGCAGGCGACGCGCTCGGCCACGCGAAAGCCAGCTGTCTCGGCCAGCAAGCCAAGCTCTTCCAGCCCATGGTCAAAGTGGGCATGGCCGAAGTCCACGCCCACCAGCACCACAGCGGGCCGGTCGGCGGATGGGAAGTCAGGAGAATTCAAATGTGGGGGCGGCGATGTCACACCGCGCGGCGCTCAGGCGCCAGGCGGCGCGGGATCAGGAAGATGCGCCATCGGCGGCTTGGACGGCCGCAAACTGCACCGGGCGACCCGGCACGATGGTGGAAATGGCGTGCTTGTAAACCATTTGGGTCACGGTGTTGCGCAGCAACACCACGTACTGGTCAAACGATTCGATCTGGCCTTGCAGCTTGATACCGTTCACCAGATAAATGGAAACCGGCACGTGCTCACGACGCAGCTGGTTCAAGAACGGGTCTTGCAAAAGTTGGCCTTTGTTGTTGCTCACGATATGCTCCGTGTTCAAAAAAAGTTAATGAAGTGAGGACCATACCACAGCGGGCAGGGTAAGCCCCAGTGCATTGGCGTCAATCCTGATCTTTGTAGGGATTGTCTGAGGTCTTGAATTCGATCCGCAACGGCGTGCCCACGAGGTCGAACGCCTTGCGAAAACGCCCTTCCAGAAAGCGCTTGTAGCTGTCGTTCACGTGCTCCAGCGAGTTGCCGTGGATCACGATCACCGGTGGGTTCATGCCCCCTTGGTGGGCGTAGCGCATCTTGGGACGGTACATGCCACTGCGCTGCGGCTGCTGGAAAGCGACGGCCTCCTGCAACAGGCGCGTGAGCACGGGCGTGGGCATCTTGCGCGTGGCCGACGCATGGGCCTGAGCGATCGACTTCCACAAAGGCCCCAGACCCTGGCGTTTTTTGGCCGAAATCAGGTGCAACTGCGCGAACTTGAGGAAGGCCAGTCGCTGTTCGACCGACCGCTCCACGACCTGGCGCTGATAGGCGTCAACAGCATCCCATTTGTTGATGGCGAGCACCACCGAACGCCCGCTCTCCAGGATGAAGCCGGCGATGTGGGCATCCTGATCGGTCACGCCTTGTTCTGCATCCAGCAACAGCAACACAACATGCGCTTTTTCGATCGCCTGCAGGGTTTTGACGACCGAGAACTTCTCGATGGCCTCGAACACCTTGCCTTTGCGCCGCAAACCCGCTGTGTCGATCAGCTCGAACTTCTGGCCGTTGCGCTCAAAAGGCACGGAAATGGCATCACGCGTGGTGCCGGGCATGTCGAAGGCGACCAAGCGCTCCTCGCCCAGCCAGGCGTTGATCAAGGTGGACTTGCCGACATTGGGGCGCCCAGCCACCGCCAGCCGGATCACACTCTGGTCTTCGCCCTCGGCGTCTTCATCGGGCTCGGGGATACCCAGCTTGTCCAGTGCCTCCTCCACCATGGAGCGCACGCCCTGGCCATGGGCTGCCGACACCGGCAAGACCTCACCCAGGCCCAGCTCAAAAAACTCCACCAGCTGCAAGCCCTGCTGCATGCCCTCCGCCTTGTTGGCGATGAGCAACGTGGGCTTGCCCAGCTTGCGCAGGTAATTGGCGATGTCGTGGTCCTGCGCGCTGATGCCCCCGCGCGCATCCACCACAAAAATGACCACGTCCGACTCGGCCACGGCTTGCCGGGTCTGTTTGGCCATCTCCTTGTAGATGCCGGACTCGGCCGTCGGCTCGAACCCCCCGGTGTCGATGACGATGAATTCGCGCCGGCCAAGGCGACCATTGCCGTAGTGGCGATCGCGGGTGAGCCCGGCAAAATCGGCCACGATGGCGTCGCGCGACTGGGTCAGCCGGTTGAACAGCGTGGACTTACCGACATTGGGGCGGCCCACCAGGGCCAATACGGGTTTCAAAGCAAGGACTTTCTAAAAATACGCGTGCGCGTTCACTCGGGACGCCAGGCGAACACACCACCCTTGCGGGTGACCGCGACCAGGGTGTCACCCGCCAGCACCGGCGCGGCCGCCAAGCCCGAACCGTCGGTGGCCAAGCGGTTGAGCACGGCGCCATCCTGGCGCGCGAGCAGGTGCACAAAACCGGCGCTGTCGCCAAACACCACCGAACGCCCCACCACCACGGGGGCCGTCAGGCCTCGGTGCAGGAAACGGTCGCTGTTCCAGGCGGGCTCGCCGCCGCTGCGTTGCCAGGCCTGCACACGGCCGGTCGATTCGGTGCCGAAGAGCAGCTTGTCGTCACCTGCCACCCCCACCGAGCCGGCAGCGGCCCGGCTCCAGGCGGTGGTGCCCCGGGTGGTGTCCACACAGCCCACGGCGGACTGGAAAGCACGCACACAAAGCTGGTTGCCTTGCCGGCTGGCGCCGGCAAGCAACTCCACCAGGCGCTCGATTTCGTTGGTACCACGCGGAGAGGCGATCACGCTGTCCCAACGCAAGGCGCCGCTGTTGGGGTCAAAACCCGCAAGCCGGCCTTGTTGGCCCGCGACCAATGTGTCACCCATGGCCATCAACAACCCGGCTTGGCGCAAAGAGAGCGCGTCGCCGGGGCGGCTTTGTTGCCACAACCGGGCGCCGTTGCTGGCATCGAATGCGGTGACGCTGCGATCTGCCGCCAGCACGAACACACGGCGCCCCGCCACCAGTGGCGGTGTGAACACCCCCACCCCCAGACGCGCCCGCCAGGCCACTCGCCCAGACTCCATCGCGACCAGTTCATTGGCGTTGGTGACCACGGCCACCGTGTTGCCGTCGCTGCCCACGCCTGCGGACAGCGGCGCACCCGCCTGCGCGCGCCACAGCTCGCGGCCGGCAGCGGCGTCCAAGGCCACCACCGTGCCATCCACGCTGCCCACCCACACCTGGTTGCCCAGAACGGCCGGCATCAAGGGCACGGCGCTCGCGCCCGTTTGCAGCGACCAGACCTGGCGCACGCCCAACAACGCATTGACAGGCGCCAGGGGCGTGGGTTCAGGTTTCTTGCTGCCCGAGCTCCCACACGCTGCCACCAAAGTGAACAGGCAGGCAGCCAACAGCAGGCGCCCGGCACGGCGACCAGCCCCGCGGGGCAATACGACAAACGTCACGGTGTCTTCTCCTTGGTCGCATCGTCGCCCACCACCACGCCCAGCGCGGCCAACTTGGCTTCGATCAAGCGGCGGTAACCGGCATCGGCCACCATGTCACGGTACGCGGCCTGGTAGGCGGCCTTGGCGGCATCGCGCTGCCCCTGCGCCAGCAGCACGTCGCCACGGCGGTCCGCAGCCAAGGGGGCCAAGGCAGGCGGCATCTTCGCATCCAGCACCTTGAGCGCCTCGTCGTAGGCCTGCTTGTCCATCAACAAGCCGGCCAGGCGAACGCGCGCGATGGCTTGGTAGGCGTCGTCGCTGCTTTTGTCCACCACCCACTGCAGGGCGGCACGGGCTTCGTCGGGTTTTTGTGCATCGTGCAGCGTGCGCGCCGCCAACAGACCACCTTGAGCCGCCTGCAAGGTACGGGCATGCTGGGCTTGCAGGTCACCCACGACCCGCTGTACACGCTCGGCATCGCGCGCCTGCGCCGCGCGCTCCAGTTCGTCGTACAGCGCTGCGGCTTGCACGGCGCTGCGGTTCTGCCAGTATTGCCAGCCATTCCAAGCGGCGAAACCGCCCAGCGCCAGCACCAAGGTGAGGGTGACCAGGTTGCCGTACTTCGCCCAGAAGTGCTTGAGCTGGTCGAGTTGTTCCTGTTCTTCGAGATCGAGATGCGTGGCCATGGATGGGGTCAGAAAAGTTCGGTCGATTGTAGGGTGCCGTCCAGGCGCGGGTCAGCGCAGGCTGGCTGCCCACTGGGCGGCGTCGGCCAGGGGCTCTGCACGTTGTGCTGCCACCTGGCCCTCCACCGCACGCAGCGGTTTGACCGACACCTGGCCCTGTGCCACTTCGTCGGGGCCAAAAATCAGCGCAAAACGGGCGCCACTGGCGTCGGCCTTCTTGAACTGCGACTTCATACTGCCCATGCCCTCGGCACCGGCTGTGTGCATGAGCACCGCCACGCCGGCCCGGCGCAGGGCGCGCAGCACCGGCAGCACCTGGGGCAACACCGCCGCGTCAGGCACGATGGCGTAGGCGTCCGCCACAGGGGCGGTCGGCAAGCGGTTCTGCGACTTGAGCAGCTCCAGAATACGCTCCACCCCCAGGGCCCAGCCCACGGCGGGCGATGGCTTGCCACCGATCTGCTCGAACAGGCCGTCGTAACGACCGCCCGCACACACTGTGCCCTGCGAACCCAACTCGGTGGTCACGAACTCGAACACGCTGAGGTTGTAGTAGTCCATGCCGCGCACCAGACGCGGGTTGATGCGGTAGGTCACGCCCTGGGCATCGAGCAGCGCGCGCCAAGTGTCGAAGTGTTTGAGGGATTCGGCGCCCAGAAAGTCCATCAGCTTGGGCGCGGCTTCCACCAGCGCCTGCATGGCAGGGTTTTTGGTGTCGAGGATGCGCAACGGGTTGGTGTAGAGCCGACGCTGGGCGTCGGCATCCAGTTGGTCTTTGTGGGCTTCCAGGTGGCGAATGAGCGCTTCGCGGTGCGCCTTGCGCTCGGCTGGCTGGCCCAGGCTGTTGATTTCCAGCGTGATGCCGGTCAGGCCCAATTCGTCCCACAGGTCGCACGCCAACAAAATGAGTTCCACGTCCACATCAGGACCAACAAAACCCAGGGCCTCGGCGCCCACCTGGTGGAACTGGCGGTAGCGGCCACGCTGCGGTCGCTCGTGCCGGAACATAGGGCCCATGTAGTACAGGCGCTTGCCACCGTCATAGAGCATGTTGTGTTCGATGGCCGCGCGCACCACACCGGCCGTGCCTTCAGGGCGCAGGGTCAGGTGTTCGCCGTTGAGCTTGTCCTCAAAGGCGTACATCTCTTTTTCGACAATGTCCGTCACCTCGCCCAAGCCACGCACGAACAGGGCCGTGGGCTCCACGATGGGCGCGCGGAAATTGCGGTAGCCATACCGCGCCATGAGCTGGCGGATCTTGTCTTCCAGCCACTCCCAGTGCGCCGATTCCGGCGCAGCGATATCGTTCATGCCTTTGACGGCACTGAGTTTTTCTGCCATGTGCAAGCTCAGGCGCCGAAGCGCTTTTCAATGTAGTTTTCGACGATGGTCTGGAACTCGGCAGCGATGCCCTCGCCGCGCAGCGTCAGCGCCTTTTCGCCGTCGATGAACACCGGCGCGGCCGGCGCCTCGCCCGTGCCGGGCAGGCTGATGCCGATGTCCGCATGTTTGCTCTCGCCGGGGCCGTTGACTATGCAACCCATGACCGCGACCTTGAGGTGCTCGACGCCCGGGTACTTGGCGCGCCACACCGGCATGGACGCCCGCAGGTGGTCGTCGATCTGTTTGGCCAGGTCCTGGAACACGGTGCTGGTGGTGCGGCCGCAGCCGGGGCACGCGGTGACGCTGGGCACAAACGCGCGCAAACCCAGCGACTGCAGTATTTCAGACGCCACCACCACTTCCTGGGTGCGGGCCTCGCCGGGCTGCGGCGTGAGCGACACCCGGATGGTATCGCCGATGCCCTGTTGCAGCAGCACCGACAAGGCGGCGGCAGATGCCACCGTGCCTTTGGTGCCCATGCCGGCCTCGGTGAGACCCAGGTGGAGCGGGTAGTCGCAGCGCTGGGCCAGGGCCTGGTACACGGCGATCAAATCCTGCACGCCGCTGACCTTGCACGACAGCATGATCTGCTCGGGTGCCATGCCCAACGCCTGCGCCTGGGCGGCCGAATCAAGGGCCGAGGTGATCAGGGCCTCGTACATCACCTGACGTGCGTCCCAGGGTTGAGCACGGCCGGCGTTCTCGTCCATCAACTGCGCGAGCAGGTCCTGGTCGAGGCTGCCCCAATTGACGCCGATGCGCACAGGCTTGTCGTGCCGCAAGGCCACTTCGATCATCTGGCCGAACTGGCGGTCACGTTTGTCGCCCCGACCCACGTTACCAGGGTTGATGCGGTATTTCGACAGCGCCGCTGCGCAATCCGGGTGGTCGGTGAGCAGCTTGTGGCCGTTGT
Organism: Burkholderiaceae bacterium; assembly: GCA_036279795.1. Classification (GTDB taxonomy): domain Bacteria; phylum Pseudomonadota; class Gammaproteobacteria; order Burkholderiales; family Burkholderiaceae_C; genus Hydrogenophaga. The sequence goes on from DASUIK010000038.1 coordinate 24,540, forward strand.
AGTGGAAGTCGCCGATCAAAGGCACCTGGATGCCCATGCGATCAAGCTGCTCGCGGATGTAAGGCACCGCACGTGCCGCTTCGTCGTTGTTGACGGTGATGCGCACCAGCTCGGAGCCGGCCAGGGCCAACTCCTTCACCTGGATCGCGGTGCCCACCGCGTCGGCGGTGTCGGTGTTGGTCATGGACTGCACACGCACCGGGGCGTCACCGCCCACGGTGACCACGTGGTCACCCCAGACCACACGGCCTTGGCGAGAACGCCGCGCGGCGGCAAAGCCCAAGGGAATGGGTTGCGTCACGATGTTCATGCTCATTTCACCTCGAAGCGGGCCACGTTGTTGCGCGCCACCGCCCCCAGGTCAAAGGCCTGACCGCGCACCAAGATCTCGGTCGCATCGACACGCCCGATCACCACAGCCAGCGGTGGAGCATCGGTCAGCGCCACCGACTCGCCGGCCTTGACCACACGCTGCAGCAGCAGCTTGCCGCCACCAGACACCTCGACCCAGGTGTCGCCTCGCGCACGTATGGCCAGTACCTCGGGGGTTGCCGCAGCAGAAGCGGCGACCGGCGCGGGGGTGGCCGGCAAAGTGGTTTTGACCGCCTCAGGCACCGCCACAGGCACTGCCGGTGCAGTTGTGTTTGCCACTGCCGACGTGTCCGACGGCGGCGCGGTGGTTTCTTCCGACACATTGGCCACTGAACCCATGGAGGTCGCACCCTCACTGGGCGCAGCGGGCTGCAGAGGTTCCGCCGGCATGGCGGCCTGTGGGGTTGTGTCGTTCACAGGAGGAACCGCCCACCAGACCACAGCGGCCGCCAACAAAATGCCCATCGCGATCCATGCCGCCTTGGGCACACCCTGGGGCGCACGAGATGCAGCAGCAGGCTCGCGCGTTGGCCGGAACGGCGTGTTGAGCGCCTGATCCTCACCCAAGCGACTACCACCGGCCAAAGGCAACAAGGCCAGCACTTCGGTCGGGTCGATCTTCAACTGCCTGCACACACTGGCCGCAAGGGCACGGGCAAATGTCGCATCCAGCAACTCGTCGGAGCGGCCCGCTTCCAGTGCCTCCAGCTTCTTGACCGGCACTTTGAGCGCAGCAGCCAGCGCCACCACATGCAGCCCGGCCGCTTCGCGCGCCTGACGCAGTCGCTGCCCGGCTGCGACAGCGTCGCGCACCGGTGTGGCAACACCCGCATCCGCCACAGGGGACACCTGGTTCTCACTCATCAAAAGCCCCCCGCAGGTACTTCGCCCATTCGGGCGAATTGGGATAACGCTGGCGCAATTGGTCGGCCAGCTGACGCACACCCTCCTGGTTGCCCAGCCGGCGCTCCACGCGCAGCCCCAGCCACAGCGACTCGGCATTGACCAGATCGGGCGAGGCATTCAGGCGGCGGACGTGAAACTGGGCACGCAAGGCATCACCCCGCTGAAGCTGCAACCGGGCCAGGTTGTACATGGTGATGGGGTTGCTGGCATCGAGCTCAAACGCACGTGTGAGGCTTTTTTCGGCCTCTGCGTTCTGGCCCGCCCGCACCTGGCACACGCCTTGGGCCATCCACGTGCGCGCCGCGTTGGTGTAGCCGGGAACGGCCAGCGCGCGGCCAAACTGCTCCAGCGACGGCACCACCCGCCCCTGCTGGCACCACATCCAGCCCAGGTTGTGCATGGCATCTGCGTCGCGCGGATTCAATTGCACGGCGCGATTGAAACTGCCTTCCGCCAGGGCCGGCTCGTTCAACTGCATGTATACGAGGCCACGCAGGTTGTAGGCAGGTGCGTAGTTGGGGTCGGCGGCCAAGGCCTGCTTGATCTCGTCCAAGGCCACCGTGGTCTGGCCTTGTTCAAAGTAGCCAGAGGCCAACTCGATGCGGATGCGCGCGCGTTTGCGGTTCTCCGGTTCGTCGAACTCGGTCACGGGCTCGGCTGACACGCCACCTCCGACAGGTTGCCCCGGCACCCCCGAGCAAGCGCCCAGCAACGCGGTCAGCAGCAACAACCAGAGCGTGGGGTAGAAACGTTTCATGCCTGTCGGCCCGTGGTTCGTGTCAAACACCGCGGCGCAGCACCTGCACCGGCCGCGTCTCGGTGGTACGTCGCTGTGCCATGCGTTGGGCCGCGTTGGTGCGGTCCAGCACGTCGCCGGCAAGTTGACCACAAGCGGCGTCGATGTCATCACCCCGCGTCTTGCGGACGGTGGTGACCACGCCGGCGGCATTCAAGATCTCGGCAAAGGCCAGCACCACCGGACGGGGCGAGCACTTCAAGCCGGAATCGGGAAAAGGATTGAAAGGAATCAGGTTGATCTTGCAGGGCACGGCCGGACCACTGTAGTACGGACTTTGCCCACGGATCAGCGCCAGCAACTGCTGCGCGTGCTCGGGCTGGTCGTTCACGCCGTCGAGCATGCAGTACTCGAAGGTGATGAAGTCGCGCGGCGCAGCCGGCAGGTAACGCCCACACGCGGCCATCAGTTCGGCCAGCGGGTACTTGCGGTTCAGGGGCACCAGGTTGTCGCGCAAGGCATCGTTGGGGGCGTGCAGCGACACCGCCAGCGCCACAGGCACGTCTTGCGCCAAACGATCCATCATGGGTACCACGCCCGAGGTGGACACCGTCACGCGGCGGCGCGACAAGCCGTAGCCGTGGTCGTCCAGCATGACCTTGAGGGCGGGCACCAGCGCGCTGTAGTTCTGCAGGGGTTCGCCCATGCCCATCATCACCACGTTGGAGATGACACGCTCGCTGGTCTTGAGGTGTTTGCGCAGGAAGTGTTCGGCAAACCACAGCTGGGCCACGATTTCGCCCGTGCTCAGGTTGCGCGAAAAACCCTGGTGGCCTGTGGAGCAGAAGCGACAGCCCACGGCGCAACCGGCCTGGGACGACACACACAAGGTGCCCCGATCGTCTTCGGGAATGAAAACCGCCTCGACCGCGTTGCCATCACCCACATCGAACAGCCACTTGATGGTGCCGTCGGTGGACTCCTGCTGGGCCATCACCTTCAGGGGGCGGATCTCGCAGACACCGGGGAGCTTCTCCCGCAGGCTGCGCGCCAGATCCGTCATATCGTCAAAGCGCGCCGCGCCTTTCTGGTGCATCCAGCGGAAAAGCTGAACGGCCCGGAAACGTTTCTCTCCGAGCCGCTCACAAAAGGCGGCCAAGCCCGCGAGATCGAAATCGAGAAGGTTGGCCGTCGTCATCAAATGGAATTACGCGCCGCGCTTCAGCGGCCGTAAACGTTCATGCCGGCGAAGAAGAAGCCCACTTCGACAGCAGCGGTTTCAGGCGCGTCGGAGCCGTGCACGGCGTTGGCGTCGATGCTGTCAGCGAAGTCAGCGCGGATGGTGCCAGGAGCTGCCTTCTTGGGGTCGGTAGCACCCATCAGGTCACGGTTCTTGGCAATGGCGCCTTCGCCTTCCAGCACCTGGATCATCACAGGGCCGGAGACCATGAAGTCCACCAGATCCTTGAAGAAGGGACGCTCTTTGTGCACGGCGTAGAAAGCCTCGGCTTCGCCACGCGACAGGTGGGCCATGCGAGCAGCGATGACCTTCAGGCCAGCGGCTTCAAAGCGGGCGTAGATCTGGCCGATGACGTTCTTGGCGACAGCGTCGGGCTTGATGATGGACAGGGTGCGTTCGATTGCCATGGTGATCCTTGGGATGCTTTTTAAAACAAAAATGGCCTGGAAGCCAGGAAACCCAGCATTTTAGCCTGAGCGCGTGACCGCGCGGGGACAGGCGCAATCAACGACCACCGCCACGACGCGGACCACCATTGCCGCCGCGCCCACGCGGCGCGCCGCCGGCACGGCCTCCACCGCCGCCGCCGCCCCCTACACCACCCTGGCCACCCCGGCGCGGGCCACCCGCATCGCGCTTGCGCTGCAACGAATCGGCGCCGATGTAGCCAAAACTGGTTTTCATGGGATCGGGCTGGCCACCGTTGCCCGGGGAGGCGCCAGCACCTGGGCCGCGCGGGCGGCCTTGGCCAAAACCCTTGCCACGCCCACCATAGCTGGGCGCTTCGTGGGAAACGTTCGCGGGCACCGTGTCACCACGATCACCCCGGTCATCACGGGCACGGGGACCGGCATCGGGGCGCGAGGGCCGTGGTCCACCGCCCTTCTTGTTGCGGCGGGCAGCCGGGTGCCGGTTGGTCCGAGGGGCGCCTTCGCCTTCCTGGCCACGCCGTGCGGGCGGGCCATCGGTCCTTTCGGTGCGCACCAGCCCGGCGGCCGCGCCCAGGCGATCGATGTCGCGCTGGTCCAACTCCAGCCAGAAGCCCCGCTTCAAGCCACGCGGCAGCAGCATGGCGCCGTAGCGGATGCGAATCAGGCGGCTGACGGCGTGCCCCACCGACTCCATCATGCGGCGCACTTCGCGGTTGCGGCCTTCGCCAATGGTGACGCGGTACCAGCAGTTGGCCCCTTCGCCGCCGCCGTCTTCGATGCTGCTGAACTGGGCCATGCCATCGTCCAGCTGCACACCGTCCAGCAGTTTTTTCTTTTCTTCGTTCGACAGAGCGCCCAGCACCCGCACGGCGTATTCGCGTTCCAGGCCAAAACGGGGGTGCATCAGCTTGTTGGCCAGCTCACCGGAATTGGTGAACAGCAGCAGTCCTTCGGTGTTGAGGTCCAAACGACCGACCGACTGCCACTTGCCCTGGGGCAGCTTGGGCAGGCGGCGGAACACCGTGGGCCGGTTTTGCGGATCGTCGTGGGTCACCACCTCGCCGGCCGGCTTGTGGTAGGCCAGCACGCGCGGAGGCTGCGGCGTCATGCGCACGCGGATGGGCTTGCCGTTGACCTTGATGACATCGCCAAACTGGATGCGTTGGCCAATGTGGGCCGGCTCGCCGTTGACGGAGATGCGCCCTTCCAGGATCAGCTGCTCCATCTCCAGACGCGAGCCCAGGCCGGCCTGGGCCAGCACCTTGTGGAGCTTGGGCGATTCCACCTGAGGCGCCAAAACCCGCTTGCCTGGCACTTCGGGGGCCTCCTGCTCGGCATCGAATTCCCCGCTGACCACGTCTTCGAAACGCAGGGCTTCGGGCGCCGGGGGGCGTGGCTCACGCCGGGCCTTGTCGCGCGGCGCGGGCGCAGCCTCGTCGGCGGCCATGTCCGCGGCCAGCTCGGGCTCAGCGGATGGGATCGGCTGGGTCGGCTCGGTGGGGGTTGGGGACATGGTCTGTTTCCTCGGGGTGGGGATGCGGTTCGTCGGGGGCAGCAGGTGCAGCGGGAGCAGCGGCGGCAGGCAGTTGTTCGGGCTCGCCCAGGGGGAGTTCGGGTTCGGCGGGATCGTCGCCAAAAGGCAGGGCATCCAGCCCCTGCGCGATCGCCGACTGGTGCTCAATGGGCGGCAACTGGTCCAGCGAGGCCAGACCGAGATCGTCCAGAAACTGGCGCGTGGTGGCAAACAGCGCGGGCCGGCCCACGGTTTCGCGGTGACCGATCACCTCCACCCAGCCGCGGTCTTCGAGCTGTTTGAGCGTCAGCGAGTTGACAGTGACGCCCCGGATGTCTTCGATGTCGCCCCGCGTGACGGGCTGACGGTAGGCGATGATGGCCAGCGTCTCCATGGTGGCGCGGGTGTACTTGGGCGGTTTTTCGGGGTGCA
>DASUIK010000039.1:0-3778 GCA_036279795.1 Burkholderiaceae bacterium
AGGAAGTCCAGGCGTTTGCCCAGGTCCTTGCCTTTGGCCAGCAGGCTTTCGATTTCATCCAGATGCGAGGCCAGGCGCGTCAGTTCCTCGGCCACGTCGATGCGGATCGCAAAGGCGGTGGCTTCGGTCAGGGCGCGGTCGCGGGCCATGTCCGAAGGCGCGCTGCCTTCAACCGCACCCAAGGCCTCGTTCCAGCGTTCAATGAAGCGCTGACGTTGCTGTTCCACCAAGCGGGGCACGAGCGGCTGAGCCTGCTGGGCCAGGGAGCGCAGTTGCGCCACGCGCTCCAGCAGGCTGGTGGCCAAACGCGCACCTTCGCGCTCGCGCGAGGCGATGAAAGCGTCGAGTGCGGTGTCGATCAACTCCACCAGGCTGTCAGCCAAGCCGGTGGTGGCCAGCGGTTGGCGGGCCTTGGTTTGCAGCACCTCGGCCACGCTCAGCGGGGCCGCGTTGGGCAGCCAGGCTCGGATGTTGTCCTGCACTGCGACCAGGCGCTGCAGGTCGCCTGGCGAGGGCGCAGTCACACCGCCGTCACCGCGACCTTCGATCCAGGCGCGCAGTTCCACCTTGCCGCGTTTGACACGCGCCATGATTTTTTCGCGCAGGGCTGGTTCGGCGTTGCGCAGCTCGTCAGAGAGTTTGAAAGATAGATCGAGAAAGCGGCTGTTGACCGACCGCAACTCAAGGCCCACGCTTGGCAGGCCGACCGGGGCCGCAGGTGTGTCGGCCTCACTTTTCGAGGCGCCGCCTTGCACCGTGGCGTAGCCGGTCATGCTGTAAACTGGCATTGGAACTTCCGTTGATGGCCCGCAGGGCGGGTGCTGTCTGGAGCGCGCACCGCGAGAGCCCGCATTATGTCAAAGACCAAACCCGCTCCGTTGCCGCCCGATACCCTGATCGGTGGCTACCGCGTGATCTGCAAACTGGCCGCCGGCGGATTTGGCATCGTTTACCTCGCCATCGACGCCAGTGGCCAGAAGGTGGCGCTCAAGGAATACCTGCCGGCGTCGCTGGCCTCGCGCGAGCCGGGGCACCTGCTGCCCACCGTGCCGCCCGACAAGCTCTCGCTCTACCGCCTGGGCCTGAAGAGTTTTTTCGAGGAAGGCCGTGCTTTGGCGCAAATCTCCCACCCCTCGGTGGTGAGCGTGCTCAATTTCTTCCGCGAGAACGAGACCGTCTACATGGTGATGAACTACTTGGAGGGCGCGTCCCTGCAGGATTTCATCGTCACCGCGCGCGAGCTCAAGCGCCCCAAGGTTTTTCGCGAATCGACCATACGCAGCCTGTTTGACGAGGTGCTGCGCGGCCTGCGCATCGTGCACCAGCACAAGATGCTGCACCTGGACATCAAACCGGCCAACATCTTCATCACCGAAGACAACAAGGCGGTGCTGATCGACTTTGGTGCCGCGCGCGAGGTGCTCAACAAGGAGGGGCAGTTCGTGCGGCCCATGTACACGCCCGGTTTTGCGGCGCCCGAGATGTACAAGCGCAACGCCCAGCTGGGCCCCTGGACCGACATCTACGCCGTGGGGGCCTGCATGTACGCCGCCATGCAGGGCTACCCGCCCAATGACGCACCCCAGCGCCTGGATAAGGACCGCCTGTCGCTGGCCATGGGGCGGCTGCGCGGCGTGTATTCCGACAACCTCATCGAGGTGGTGCTGTGGTGCATGGCGCTGGACCCGCTGGCGCGGCCGCAATCGGTGTTTTCGCTCCAGAAAGAGCTGGGTCGCGAGATCGAGCCCAGCTATTCCAAACCCAGTGTGGCCGACAAGGTGCGCCAGCAGTTTGGCAACCTGTTGTCGTCCGACAAACAGAAAGGGCGTCCGTCTGCGGACGTGACACAGCTGTGAACAGCATGAAATTTGCCGTTCACCAGCTGAGCCGACAGGGTGGGCGCGAGAAAAACGAAGACCGCATGGGCTACAGCTATACCCGGGAGGCGGTGTTGCTGGTCGTGGCCGATGGCATGGGCGGCCACCCAAAAGGTGAGGTGGCGGCGCAGCTTGCGGTGCAAACGGTGTCCGACCTGTTCCAGCGCCAGGCGCAGCCATCGCTGAGCAACGTGGCCGGGTTTCTGAGCGAGGCGCTGATGGCGGCGCACCAGGCCATCGTGGACCACGGCAACCAACACGCCATGCTGGACAACCCCCGCACCACCCTGGTGGTGGCGGTGATCCAGAACGGTTATGTGCAGTGGATCCATTCGGGCGATTCGCGCATTTACCTGGTGCGCCAAGGCAAGCTGTTGCAGCGCAGCCGCGACCACTCCTACGCCGAAAAACACATCATGATCCGGGGCCAAGCGGACCCGATGAACCGCAACATCTTGTTCACCTGCCTGGGCTCGCCGGTGGCCCCGTTGTTTGACGTGTCGGATCCCATCTTCCTGCACGAGGGCGACCGGGTGCTGCTGTGTTCCGACGGTCTTTGGTCGGAACTGAGCGACGAGCGCATCGCCGAGCAACTGGCCCTGGGCCGCGTACAGGACGCCGTGCCCATGCTGGTGGACGAAGCCTTGGAGCGTGGCGGTGCCCACGGCGACAACGTCACCGTCCTGGCGCTGGATTGGGAAACCCCGGGCGACTTCGAACCGACCCACATGATCAGCACGGAAGGTGTGAGTGACGGCGTGTTCGCCTCCACCATCCAGGCCGCCGGTAACATCGACGCCTCGCTCGACGATTTCGACGACGCCGCCATCGAGCGTTCCATTGCTGAAATCAACGAAGCCATCCGCCGTTCTTCGGCACGAAAAGGTTCCAACCCATGAGTTCCACTTCCCCTGCGGCCCTGGCCCGTTCCTTCGGCCGGGCCGCCGACCAGTTGCGCCCGGTGCGCATCACGCGCGGTTTCACCAAACACGCCGAAGGCTCGGTGCTGATCGAGTTTGGTGACACCCGTGTCCTGTGCACCGCGTCCGTTGAAGAAAAGGTACCGCCGCACAAACGCGGCAGCGGCGAGGGCTGGGTCACGGCCGAATACGGCATGTTGCCGCGCGCCACCCACACCCGCAGCGACCGCGAGGCCGCCAAGGGCAAACAAAGCGGGCGCACGCAAGAGATTCAGCGTCTGATTGGCCGCTCGTTGCGCGCGGTGTTCGATCTCAAAAAACTGGGCGAACGCACCATTGCTCTCGATTGCGACGTGCTGCAGGCCGACGGCGGCACCCGCACCGCCAGCATCACCGGCGCCTTTGTGGCCGCGCAAGACGCGGTCAACACCTTGCTGGCCGCCGGCAAGATTGCCGAGACCCCCATCATCAACCACGTCGCCGCCGTGTCGGTGGGCATCGTTCAGGGCGTGCCCGTGCTCGACCTGGACTACCCCGAAGACTCTGCCTGCGACACCGACATGAACGTGGTCATGACCGGCGTCGGCCATTACGTGGAAGTGCAGGGCACGGCCGAAGGTGTGGCCTTCAGCCGCGACGAGATGAACCAGTTGCTGGCGCTGGCCGAGAAGGGCATTGGCGAGCTGGTCGAGCTGCAAACCGCCGCGTTCCGATGAAACTGGTTCTCGCCTCCAACAACCCCGGCAAGCTGGCCGAGTTGCAGGCCATGTTCGCCCCGCTGGGGGTGGAACTGGTGCGCCAGGCCGAGCTGGGCATCCCCGAGGCCGCTGAGCCGCACCACACCTTCATCGAAAACGCCCTGGCCAAAGCCCGCCATGCCGCGCAGCTGAGCGGCCTGCCCGCGCTGGCCGATGATGCCGGCCTGTGTGTGGACGCCTTTGGTGGCCAGCCCGGTGTGGACACGGCCTACTACGCCACCCG
>DASUIK010000040.1:0-7702 GCA_036279795.1 Burkholderiaceae bacterium
CGAGTTCGGTCCACCGGCGCCGTAGGGGTAGGTGGCGTCGCGGGCGAAGTCGCTGAAGGCGCCCAGCGTCTGGCGGAAGGAATCGACGTGGTTGGTGTCGCCGGCCAGGCAGGCCACGATGTTGGCGTCGCCACACTGCACGGCGCGGGCGGCGCGGCGCAGCGCCATCACGCCCGAGGCGCCGCCGGTGGGGATGTGGTCCAGCCAACGCGGCGACAGGCCCAGGTGCTGGGTCACGCCCACGGCGGTGTCGGGCACGAGCGAAAAGCTGCTGACGGTCAGGCCATCGATCTGCGCTTTCTCCAGCCCCGATTGCTGCAGCAGCGCGTGCAGCGCCTGGCCCAGGAACCAGTGTGCGCCGCGCGTGGAATAACGCTCGTAAGGCACGGTGACCGGGACGGCCACCGCAACACCTTCGTAGCCTTTGCGTGTGTGGAAATGGGACATGGGGTGGGTTCAGCGTTTGAGCTGGTAACCGGCCGCCTCGCGGTCCCAGGTCTGGGGGGTCACGCCGCGTTCGCGCAGCTTGAACTTCTGGATCTTGCCGTTTTCGGTGGCGGGCAATTGCGGCAGGAATTCCACGTAGCGTGGCACCGCGAAGTAGGAGAGGCGGGGTTCGCAAAACTGCATGAGTTCGACTTCGCCCAGCGTGGCGCCTTCGCGCAGCACGATGGTGGTCATGACCTCGTCTTCCGCCATCTCGCTCTTGACCGGGAACACCGCTGCCACCTCCACCGCCGGGTGGCTGAGCAGCACTTGTTCGACCTCGTAGGACGAGATGTTCTCGCCTCGACGGCGGATGGCGTCCTTGAGCCGGTCCATGAAGGTGAAGTAGCCGTCGGCGTCGCGCACCACGCGGTCACCGGTGTGGAACCACAGGTTGCGCCAGGCCTCCACGGTTTTTTCGGGCATGCCGAAGTAGCCGGTGGCAAAGGCGTAGGGCTCGCTCGCGCGCAGCACCAGCTCGCCTGGGGTGCCGGCGGGCACTTCGTTGTCGTCGTCGTCCACCACGCGCGCATCGAAGCCAGGGCGCACCTTGCCCATGGTGCCGGGGCGTTGTTCGCTGATGTCGGCGCCGATGACGAAATTGGTTTCGGTGGAGCCGTAGCCATCGAGCAAGGCCAGGCCAAAACGCGCGGTGAAATCGGCGTGGAACTGCGGTGGCACGCCGGGCGCCAGCGCGATGCGAACGCGGTGGGCCTTGTCGTCGGGCGTGGCGTCTTTGGACAGCAGGATGGGCACCATGGCGCCCAGCACGTAGGTGACGGTGGCCTGGTGGCGCACCAGCGAGGCCCAGAAGGCCGAGGCCGAGAACCGTTTTTCCACCACCAGCGTGGCGCCCCGCATGAGGGCCTGGAAAAACGCGTTCATGGCGTTGGTGTGGAACAGGGGCAAGGTGGTCAGCAACACGTCGCCTTCGACCAGGCCGAGCAGGGTGGCGGTGTGGGCGCCCCACCAGAAGAACTGCGCGTGGGGGCAGCACACGCCCTTGGACAAACCCGTGGTGCCCGAGGTGTAGAGGATGGCCAGCGTGTCGCCGGGGCGCACGGGCGCGGGGTCGGCGCGCTCCGTGCCGGGCGTGCTGGGGTAGGGTTGGCAACGCGGGTCGGTGCCGATGGCCTGGTCCAGCACCCAGATGGTTTCCAGGGGCAGTGGCCCGCCTTCTTGCTGGTCCAGCGCCTGCACCACCTGCAGGCCGTCGGCCTCGGTGACCAGCAGGCGCGCACCGGAGTTGGTGAGGATGTGGCGCAGCTGCGCGCCGCGCGAGGCGGTGTTGATGGGCACGGCCACCGCACCGATCCAGGCGCAGCCCAGCAGCACCTGCATGAACTCGGCGCGGTTGGAACACAGCAGGGCCACGCGGTCGCCGGTGCGCAGGCCCGCGCGCTGCAGCACGGCGCCGTAGGCCTGGGCCTGGTCCAGGGCCTGGGCAAAACTCCAGCGCACCTCACCGGCCACAAACAGCGGTCGGTCGCCGTGGCGCTGGGCCTGGCGGCGCAGCAGCTCGGGCACGGTGCGCCGCTCGGGCGCGAAATCTTGGGCAAAGGTGGTCAGCAGGTCCATGGCGGTCGGGTTGCGTATTGGCAAGGTGAAGTGTCCGGCAGGGCGGGCCGGTGCTCAATCCGCTTTGCGACCACCGGTGTCCGTAAACCGCAGATCGGGGTCTGCGGCGAAGTCACATGAAAAGCTGGATGTTGCCAAAGGCGGCGTCGCAGTTGACGAGGTCTACGCGTTTGAGCTGGATGCGCAAGGCGCCGTCTTGCCACACCAGGGTGTGGGTGGCCCAGCCGGCGTAGAGGGTCTGGGTGTCGCGCCGGCTTTCGACGTAGTGGAAGGCGGTGCGGCAGGTGTAGGTGCCTGCCACATCGTCGCGCGCGGTGACCACAGGTTGCTGCAGCAGGTGGTGGCAGCGGCTGGTGGGCTGCTGCGAGAAGGTGCGTGCGCCGTGCAGGCGCTCGATGCGCACCTTGAGCAGCAGCTTGTCCTCAAACATCAGTGAGGCGTGCAGTCGCGGGTCGGTCTGGCCGTGGGTCAGGGGCATCCAGTAGCGGCCGTCTTCGGTGAACAGGGCCAGCCAGTCGTCGAAGCGCAGTTCGTCGAGCAGGTTGGCCTCGGCCACGACGAAGTCGATGAGTTGCTGGTTCGTGGGCGTGCTCATTGGGCGGCCTCCGTGGGCATGGTGGCGGTCATGAACTTGACCCAGGCGCGCATCTGGCTGCGCATCTGCATTTCGTTGGTGCCGTTGGTGACCACGTTGGTTTGGTTCACCTCGGATGGGTCGTACAGACGGGCCACGTTGATCCACTGCGAGCCGCGCGAGTGCAGCGCGGTCTGGGCGCGTTCGTACATTTCCAGGTCGTCGTGCCCCACCACCGAAGTGGGCGCGTTGATGAGGCGGTTGTACATGAGGGTGCGTTCCAGCAGCAGGTCGGGGGCGCCCACCAGGCGGAAGGTCCAGCTTTCCACCAGCGTCTTGTCTGCCGCGATGGGCTTGAAGACGCGCAGGGTCTGGATGGGGCCCTTGACCATGATGTTGGGGAAGTAGACGGTGTTGTGCCGCACGTCGCCCAGGATGGCCTTGGCGCGTTCTTCGCCGTAGGCGGCCACCATCTGCTCCATGTAGCCGGGCACGGCCGAGTAGTCGGCGTGGATGGAGTCGCTCACGCCGGTGTGGCCGTGGCCGTTGTCCCACACGCGGATGCCCATGTTCTCGAAGAACTCGTAGGGGCTCATGAAGGGCGCGAACAGTTCCACCGCCATGGGCTTGGGTGTGCCGGGGGGCGCGTCGTTCCAGACTTTGACGGCGGTGCCGGCCGACGACTCGTGCGCCACCATGGGGTGGCAGGTGTCGGTCTGGTTGTCCACCAGCATCTTCCAGTTGCAGTGGTGCATGTAGCGCATCACGCCGCCGGCCACCTCCAGCTTGCCTTCGGGTGAGCGGTCCACCATGTTGTCCAGGGTGCTGAGTGAGTCACCGAAGAATTCATCGAAGCCGACGCCTTCGGGGTTGAGGCGGCAGAACACGAAGTCGCGGTACACCTGCACCGCGCCCACAGGCACCATGCCATGTGAGGCTTCACAGCTCTCCAGGCCAGTGTTGTCGTAGCCTTTTTTCAGCGGGATGGACAGCAGTTTGCCGTCGGTGCGGAAGGTCCAGGCGTGGTAGGGGCAGCGGAAGAATTTGCCGGTGTTGCCACAGCCGTCGGGCGCCACTTGCACACCTTTGTGTGGGCAGCGGTTGTAGAGCACACGCACGCTCTGGTCGGTGTGGCGCACCATCACCACGGGCTGCGTGCCCACGGTGGTGGTGTAGAAGTCGCCCACCTTGGGCACTTGGCTGGCATGGCCCACATAGACCCAGGTGTTGGCGAAGAGGTGCGCCATTTCCAGGTCAAAGATCTCTTCGTCGATGTAGCAGTCCTTGTGCACCTCGGTGTCGCGCACCAGGGCCGCCACCGCTTGTGCGCGGTTGTGGTACTTGGCCATGCCAGTCTCCTCTGCTTGCGCGCTCAGTCGAGCTTGATGTTGGCTTCGCGGATCACCTTGCCCCAGCGCTCACGCTCTTTGGCGGCGAAGCTGGCGGCCTGGGCGGCGGTGGTGGGCATGGGTTCGATGCCCAGCACCTGCATGCGGGCCTTGATCTCGGTGGAGTTCAGCGCGTCGTTGAGGTGCTTGTTCATGGTTTGCACCGTGGCGGCGCTGGCGCCGGCGGGCACGACCAGGGCTTGCCAGGCGTAAGCCTCGAAGTCCTTCAGACCTTGTTCGGCCAGGGTGGGGATCTCGGGCATGGACTTCAGGCGCTGCAGGCTGGCCACGCCGATGGGGCGCACTTTGCCCGAGTTGAGGAAAGCACCGCCGCTGGATGTGTCGACGAACATGAAGGGCAGCTGGCCACCGACCACGTCGGCCATGGCGGGCGCAGCACCCCGGTAGGGCGCGTGGGTCAGTGGCACACCGATCTGGGTGCGGAAGTATTCGGTCACCAGGTGGTGGGGGCTGCCGGCGCCCGGGCTGCCGTAGGTGGCCAGCTTGGCGTCGCTCTTGATCCAGGCCAGGAACTCTTTGAGGTTCTTGGGTGGTGCACTGGGGCTCACCACCAGCACCAGCGGGAAGCGGGCGATCATGCCCACGGGGGCGAAGTCCTTTTCGGCGCTGTAGTTGAGCTTGCTGAACAGGAAGGGGTTGGCGCCCAGCACCGCCGAGTCGGCGGTGAAGAGGGTGTTGTCCACGTCACGCACCTTGGCCACGTAGTCGGCCGCGATGTTGGAGCCGGCGCCCGGTTTGTTGGTGACGATGACGGTGTGGTTGACCGACTTGCTCACCGCATCGGCGAGCATGCGGGCCACCACGTCGGAGCCACCGCCTGCGGCGTAACCGACCACCCACTCGATGGGTTTGTTGTTGTCGAAAGCCATGGCCGACAAGGGCATCACGGCCAGCAGGACACGCGCGAGCAGTTTGGAAATCATGGACGGTTCCTTGGGTAGGTTGGGGATCAAAGGTCGAGCACCAGGCGCGGCCCCCGGGCGCGCGAGATGCAGATCTGGATGACGTTGCCGGCCGCTTTTTCCGAAGCGCTCAGCACGTAGTCGCGGTGGTCGATGTCGCCTTCGATCACCGGCACCGCACACACGCCACATTCGCCACGCTTGCAGTCAAACAGCGGGTCGCAACCGAGTTCGATCAGGCAGTCGAGGATGGACTGGTCTGCGGCCACGCGGTGGGTCACACCACTTTGCGCCAGTACCACGTCGAAGGCCTGGTCGCCGGCTTCGGGCGCGGCGGCGGTGAAGAGTTCGAAGTGCACGCGCTCGGGTGGCCAGCCACGTGCGTGGGCGGCGGCCAGCACCGCGTGGAGCATGGGCTTGGGGCCACACATGTAGACCTGCTCGTCGCTGGCACAGCCGTCGAGCAGTGCAGCGATGTCCAGTGGCGCGCCGGCCTCGTCGTCCGCGTGCACGCGCAGGGCATCGCCCAGCAGTGCTTGCAGGGTGGGCAAGAAGGCCAGCAACGACCGGCTGCGCCCGGCGTACACCATGCGCACCGGCCGTTGTGCGGCACGCAGCTCGGCCGCCATGCTCAGCAAGGGCGTCACACCAATGCCACCGGCCACCAACAGCACCGGTGCGTGGCCACCATGCAGCGGGAAGTCGTTTTTGGGCGGCTCGATCACCAGGCGGTCGCCCACCTGCAGCCCGTGCATGAAGCGCGAACCACCCCGGCCTTCGTCTTCGCGGCGCACGGCGATGTCGTAGTGCGTGGGCGCGCTGGTGGCACCGGCTTCCGGCAGGGGGTTGATGAGCGAATAGTGGCGCCAATCCTGCTGTTCAGCCGACAGCGACACCTGCACCCGCACGTGGGCGCCCGCGTTGAACGCGGGCAGGGCCTGCCCTGTTGGGGCTTGCAGCCGCAGTCGCCGAATCAGCGGGTTGAGCGCTTCGACTTCGGCGACCCGAACTTCGATGGAAGACGACATGGCGGGGGTTCCATTCCAATGATTTCGAATGTATTCTGGAGCACAACACTTCAAAAGTAAATCAATTCATTTTCATGGTTTTCCCTAGCGCGGATTCGGTGCACGAAATCACCGCTTCGGTGCGAAGATGTCTCGACACGGTGCAAAAAACGTTGGAAAAAACACAGTCATGAACCCGATCAAACAACACACGATCACGACCGCATTGGGCCCGGTGCATGTGGCCCGTTGTGGGCAAGGCCAGCCCTTGTTGCTGCTGCACCAAACGCCCCGCTCCTGGTGCGAGTACGAACACGTGTTGCCGCTGTTGGGGCGCGGCTTTGACGTCATCGCCATGGACACGGTGGGTTACGGCGACACGCCGCCGTTCGCCGATGGCGACCCCAGCATCGCGCGTTGGGCCGCCACCGCGTTGGCGCTGATGGACGCCCTGGGGTTCGCGGCGTTTGTGGTGGTTGGCCACCACACGGGCGCTGTGATCGCGATGGAAATGGCCGCTGCTTCACCGGCGCGTGTGCGTGCCCTGGTGCTGTCGTCGTGCCCGTATGTGGACGCCGAGCGCCGTGCGCGCCACGGGCAACACGCGGTGGTGGACGGGGTGACGCACCGCGCCGACGGGGGGCACCTGCTGGACCTGTGGCGGGGCCGGCAAGCGTTCTATCCGGAGGGCGATGTGACGCTGCTGGAACGCTTTGTGGCCGACGCGTTGCGTGCCGATGGCCGCGCGGCGCAAGGGCATCTCACGGTCAACCGCTATCGCATGGAAGACCGCATTGGCCTGGTGCGTTGCCCCACGCTGTTGATCGGTGCCACGGCCGATCCACACGCCTACCCCGCCGTGCCGCGCCTCGCCCAGGCCATGCCTCACGCACAACGTGTGGACATCGAGGGCGGCATGGTGCCGCTGCCCGAACAGATGCCACAGCAGTTCGCCGATGTGGTGGGTGGCTTCCTGGTGGGCTTGCCTGACTGAGCCCACGCCGTCCCACGGAAGTCGGCGGAAAACGGACAACGCCACGCCGTTTCGGGATAGCGCGCCACAGGCCCCGCCGGCACCATTTCAACCTACCGGCTTTGTGCCATGAAAGGATGACCATGACCGCTTCTTTGACCGACTTCGCCCAGGACATCGCCACCGGCAAGCTGCGCGTGATCGACCTCACCCAGACCCTCTCTGAGTCTTTCCCGCCGCTGCAGCTGCCGCCGCAATTCGGCCAGGTGTGGGCCTTCAAGAAGGAGCGCATTTCGCAGTACGACGAGGCCGGTCCGGGTTGGTACTGGAACAACTTTTCGTGTGGCGAACACACGGGCACCCACTTCGACGCGCCGGCCCACTGGGTCACCGGCAAGGACCACGCCCAGAACACGGTGGACACCATTGAGCCGGCCAAGTTTGTGGCGCCCGCCGTGGTGGTGGACGCCAGCGCGGAAGTGGCCGCCAACGCCGACTGGCTGCTCACGGTGGAATTCCTGCAGGGCTGGGAAGCGAAACACGGCACCATCCCCGCCGGCGCCTGGCTGCTGTTCCGCACCGATTGGAGCAAGCGCATCAGCGACCCGGCCAGTTTCGTCAACATGAAGGACGACGGCGCCCACACGCCCGGCCCCACACAAGCGGCGGTGGAGTGGCTCATCAACGAACGCAAGGTGCTGGGCTTTGGTGTGGAGACCATCAACACCGACGCCGGTCAGTCGTATGCGTGGCCGGTGGCCTACCCCTGCCAC
>DASUIK010000041.1:0-7428 GCA_036279795.1 Burkholderiaceae bacterium
CTGGCCTGTGGGGCATCCCCAAACCGGTGGTGGACAAATCGGTGGCCCGCACCGTGTACGGCACCACGCCCATCACGCGCGCCATCCTGCAAGAGCAGCAGGTGATTGCCGACACCTTCTTCGAGCTCAAGCTCATCCCCAGAAAGATCAACCTGCTCGAGGCCGCCGCCGGCCGCCTGGGCTGAGAAGGGGCACCACCATGAACATCTTCTGGTTCATCCCCACCCACGGCGACAGCCGCTACCTGGGCACCACCGAAGGCGCGCGCCAGACCAGCCACGACTACTTCAAGCAGGTGGCCCAGGCCGCCGACAGCCTGGGCTACGAGGGCGTGCTCATCCCCACCGGCCGCTCATGCGAAGACCCCTGGGTGGTGGCTGCCAGCCTGCTGCCCGTCACCCAGCGCCTGAAGTTCCTGGTGGCTGTGCGCCCCGGCCTGCACCAGCCGGCCTTGGCCGCGCGCATGGCAGCCACCTTCGACCGCCTCTCGGGCGGGCGCCTGCTCATCAACCTCGTCACCGGTGGCGACCAGACCGAGCTCGAAGGCGATGGCGTCTTCCTGGATCACGCCCAGCGCTATGAACAGTCGGCCGAGTTCATCCGCATCTGGCGCGAGCTCATCGCCCGCAGCCACACCGGCGAAGCCTTCGACTTCGAGGGCAAACACCTGCGGGTCAAGGGCTCGCGCCTGCTTTACCCCCCGGTGCAAAAGCCCCACCCGCCGGTCTATTTCGGCGGCTCGTCCGAGGCCGCCCACGAGCTGGCCGCAGAGCAGGTGGAGACCTACCTGACCTGGGGCGAACCGCCCGCCGAGGTGGCCAAAAAAGTGGCCGACGTGCGCGAGCGCGCCGCCAAGCACGGCCGCACCGTGAAGTTCGGCATCCGCCTGCACGTGATCGTGCGCGAGACCGAGGACGAGGCCTGGCAGGCCGCCGAGCGCCTCATCGGCAAGCTCGACGACGACACCGTGATCCGCGCCCAGGCCGCCTTCTCGCGCATGGATTCGGAAGGCCAGCGCCGCATGGCCGCGCTGCACGCCGGCGGCAAGAAGCGCTCCCGTGCCGACCTGGAGATCAGCCCCAACCTGTGGGCCGGCGTGGGCCTGGTGCGGGGCGGTGCGGGCACCGCGCTGGTGGGCGACCCCCAATCCGTGGCGGCCCGCATCGAGGAATACGCCGCGCTTGGCCTGGACACCTTCGTGCTCTCAGGCTACCCGCACTTGGAAGAGGCCTACCGCTTTGCCGAGCTGGTGTTCCCGCTGCTGCCCTTGAAGCTGCGCGACAAGCTGGCCGGCCAAGCAGTCAACGGCCCCTTCGGCGAGATCGTGGCCAACACCTACGCACCGCGCGTGTCACAAAGTTGAAAGACACACCATGAACACCTCGGTGCGCAAACTTCAAACCACCCCTGTGCCCGACGCGGTAGATGCACCGGGCTGGGGTTTCCTGCCAGCGGGCGGCGTCGACTTGCCGGGCCTCCTGACCCAACTGGGCCAGCGCCTATTGCCCTGGCTGGTGCCGGTGGCGCTGATCGCCGGCTGGCAGCTGGCCTCCGTCAACGGCTGGCTGTCCTCGCGTGTGCTGCCCGCGCCGCTCGAAGTCGTCAAGGCGTTCTGGGCCTTGACGGTTTCTGGCGAGCTGTGGACCCACGTCAAGGTCAGCGCGGGCCGCGCACTCGCTGGCCTGGCCATCGGTGGTGGCCTGGGCTTGCTGCTCGGCCTGCTCACCGGCTCGGTGCGCTGGATCGAAACCCTGCTCGATTCGTCGATACAGATGGTGCGCAACATCCCCGCGCTGGCGCTGATCCCGCTGGTCATCCTGTGGTTCGGCATTGACGAAGCGGCCAAGTTGTTCCTGATTTCGGTGGCCGTGTTTTTTCCCATCTACCTCAACACCTTCCACGGCATACGCAACGTGGACCCCGGCCTGATCGAGATGGGGCGCACCTACGGCCTGAGCCGCTGGGGCCTCTACACCCAGATCATCCTGCCCGGCGCACTGTCGTCCATCCTGGTGGGCCTGCGTTTTTCGCTCGGCCTGATGTGGGTGATCCTCATCGTCGCGGAAACGATCTCGGCCCAGGCCGGTATCGGTTACCTGACCATGAACGCCCGCGAATTCCTGCAGACCGACATCGTGCTGGTGGGCATCCTGCTCTACGCGGCTCTGGGCAAGTTGGCCGACATTTTTGCCCGCGGCCTGGAACGCTACTGGCTGCGCTGGCACCCCGGATACCAGGCCAAGTGAGGCACATCCCATGACACAACCAACCACCCCACGCGGCGTGCGCCTGCAATTGCAGCGCCTGAGCAAACACTACGGCCAGCGCGAGGTGCTGCGCCACAACGACCTCGTCATCGAGCCCGGCGAATTTGTGGCCATCGTCGGCCGCAGCGGCTGCGGCAAAAGCACGCTGCTGCGCTTGGTGGCCGGGCTGGAACAGGCCACCGGTGGCAGCCTGCTGCTCAACGGCCAACCGGTGCAAGGCCTGCACGAAGACACCCGCATCATGTTCCAGGATGCGCGCCTGCTGCCCTGGAAACGGGTGGCCGACAACGTGGCCCTCGGCCTGCCCAACGAACGGCGGAAAGACGCCGAAGCGGTGCTGGGCCAGGTGGGCTTGGGCGACCGCCTGCAGGACTGGCCTGCGCGTCTCTCGGGCGGCCAGCGCCAGCGTGTCTCGCTGGCCCGCGCCCTGGTGCACCAGCCCCAACTGCTGCTGCTCGACGAGCCCCTGGGTGCGCTCGACGCGCTGACCCGCATCGAAATGCACGAACTCATCGAGGGCCTGTGGAAACGCCACGGCTTCACCGCCCTGCTCGTCACCCACGACGTGCAAGAGGCCGTGGCCCTGGCAGACCGCGTGATCCTGATCGAGGACGGCGCGATTGCGCTGGACGAACGCATCGCCCTGCCCCGCCCACGGTCGCGCGGCGACGCTGCCTTTGCCGCCATCGAAAAACGCATCCTCGACCGCGTGCTGCAGATCCCGGAAACCAACGCACCGTCGCCCGACACGTCGTGGACGGGCATCCCAGCCAGCGGACTGCGCTGGGCCGTTTGAAATCGGCTTCAACACGTCACGACAAGCCCGGCTCTGCCGGGCTTTTTTTCGCCCCTGGGGTTGAACGAGCACAGCAGGCGACTGGCCTGTCGGAAAAACGCGACAAGGACTTGGCGCGCACGCGTTGAGCAGGTCAACAAGGCCTTGATTCAACGCGACTTTATTCATAGCACTTTTGGTTATGAGCAACTAAAAACGTATTGGTTATTCATCTTTCAAGCCTCAAGGATCATGAAGCCATCACCACTTTCACAAGGCTCACACCATGTCCATCCAAGCCATCAATGTCCGCAACCAGTTCAAAGGCCAAGTCAAGGAAATCATCCGTGGCGATGTTGTCTCCGAGGTCGATGTCGAAACCCCCTGGGGCATCGTCACCTCCGTCATCACCACCCGCTCGGTCGATGACCTCGGCCTGAAGGTTGGGTCCGAAGTCGTGGCGCTGGTCAAGTCCACCGAAGTGTCGATTGCCAAGCTGTGATCCGACTGCACGGCATCCACCACACCTACCGGGGCCCCAAGGGGCCGGTGCTGGCCTTGCGCGGCATCGACCTGCACGTGCAACCTGGCGAGGTCTTCGGCGTCATCGGTCGCAGCGGGGCGGGCAAAAGTTCGCTGGTGCGCACCATCAACCTGCTCAACCGACCCACACAGGGCGAGGTGTGGGTCAATGGTCAGAACCTCACCGCGATGACAGCCAACACGCTGCGCGCCGCGCGGCGCGACATCGGCATGATCTTCCAGCACTTCAACCTGCTGTCCTCGCGCACGGTCTACGACAACGTGGCCCTGCCGTTGGAGCTGGCCGGCCTCTCGCGCGGCGACATCCGCCAACGCGTGGCGCCGCTGCTTGAACTGGTGGGCCTGGGCGCCCTAGGCGACCGTTACCCGACACAAATCAGCGGCGGGCAAAAGCAGCGCGTGGGCATTGCCCGCGCGCTGGCCAGCCGGCCCAAGGTGCTGCTATCCGACGAGGCCACCTCGGCCCTGGACCCGGAGACCACCCGCGCCATCCTCGGCTTGCTGCAGGACATCAACCGCGAGCTGGGTCTGACCGTGGTGCTCATCACCCACCAGATGCAGGTCATCAAACAGGTGGCCCACCGCCTGGCGGTGATGGAGGCCGGACAGATCGTCGAACAGGGCGAAACGCTGGAGGTGTTCAGCCAACCCCAACAGGCCATCACGCGCAGCCTGCTGGACGATGTGGTGCCCCAGGCTTTGCCGGCCCACGTGCTCGACCGCGTGCGCGCCTTGCTCGGCGCCCCCGGCCAGGCGCCGGCGGCCTTGCTGCGCCTGGTGTTTGCGGGGACCGCGTCAGACAGCCCTTTGCTGTCGGACCTGGTGCGCCGGTTTGGGCTCGACCTGAACATCGTGCACGGGCAGATCGACGATGTGCAGGGTCGCCCCTTCGGCAACCTCGCGGTGCTGGCGCGTGGCGCGAGCGAACAGCTTCAAGCGGCCGTGAACCACCTGCGTGGCGCCGGCGTGCTGGTGCAGGAGGTGTCCCATGCTTGAGTGGCTGTCCGACCGTTTCCCACCGGCCCTGCTGGAGCTGTTTGTCACCTCGTTCTGGGAGACGCTGGCCATGGTCGGCATCTCAGGCGTGGTGGGTGCCTTGCTGGGCATCCCGCTGGGGGTGGCCCTGCGCCTGACCGACCGCGGTGGCGTGCTGGAAAACGCGCCCTTCAACCACACCGTGGGCACGCTGGTGAACGCGGTGCGCTCCACGCCTTTCATCATCCTGCTGGTCGCCATCATCCCGTTCACGCGGCTCATCACAGGCTCGTCCATCGGCACGGCCGCCGCCGTGGTGCCCCTGACCATCGCCGCCGCGCCCTTCATCGCGCGCCTCGTGGAAACCGCGCTGCGCGAGGTGGACGGTGGTCTGGTGGAGGCCGCCCAGGCCATGGGCGCCAGCACCTGGCAAATCGTCTTCAAGGTGCTGCTGCCCGAGGCCGTGCCGGGCATCGTCGCCGGTTTCACCATCACCCTGGTCAGCCTCACCGGCTACTCGGCCATGGCCGGCGCCATCGGCGGTGGCGGACTGGGCGACCTGGGCATCCGCTATGGCTATCAGCGCTTCCTGCCCGAGGTGATGCTGGCCGTCGTGTTGCTGCTCATCGTGTTCGTGCAGGCCGTGCAAAGCCTGGGCGACTGGCTGGTGCGCCGCCTCAGCCACAAATGATTTTTTCTCTCGACCTTACCGGTCATTTCTCCAAAACCATCCCATAAGGACACACACCATGATCAAACGGCAACTGCTCCAATCCACCCTGGCCCTCGCCCTGGGCGCCGCCTTCGCCCTGCCCGCGCTGGCGCAGGACAAGACGCTCAAGATCGGCGTCACCGCCGGCCCACACGCGCAGATCTTCGAGCAGGTGAAGAAGATCGCCGAGAAGGACGGCCTGAAGATCCAGATCGTCGAGTTCAGCGACTACGTGCAGCCCAACGCCGCGCTGGCGGCTGGCGACCTGGACGCCAACAGCTACCAGCACAAGCCCTACCTGGACCAGCAGATCAAGGACCGTGGCTACAAATTCGCCCACGTGGGCTACACGGTCAACTTCCCCATCGGCATCTACTCCAAGAAGGTCAAGAAGCTCGACGGGCTGAAGGAAGGCGCCAAGTTCGGCATCCCCAACGACCCCACCAACGGCGGCCGTGTGCTGCTGGTGCTGCAAGACCAGGGCCTGATCAAGCTCAAGCCCGAGGCCGGCCTCAAGGCCACGCCGCTGGACGTGGTGAGCAACCCCAAGAAGCTCAAGTTCGTGGAGCTGGACGCCGCGCAACTGCCGCGCTCGCTGGACGACCTCGATGCGTCGGCCATCAACACCAACTACGCGCTGTCGGCCGGCCTGAGCCCAGCCAAGGACGCCATCGCGCAGGAGAGCGCCAAGAGCCCCTACGTCAACCTGCTGGCAGTGCGTGAGCAGGACAAAAACCAGCCGTGGGTGGCCAAGCTGGTCAAGGCCTACCAGTCGGAGCCGGTGCGCCAGTTCATCCAGAGCGAGTTCAAGGGCGCTGTGCTCGCGGGCTTCTGACCACAAAACGCAAAGCCCATCGGCCATCTCTGAATGGCCGATACTGCTTGGCTCTTTCAACCACACAACAGGAGAACACCGTGAGCGCCCAATGGAAGTTTGAAACCCAGTCGGTCCACGCCGGCTACCGCCCCGACCCCACCACCAAGTCGGTGGCCGTGCCCATCTACCAGACCGCTGCCTACGCGTTTGACAGCGCCCAACACGGCGCCGACCTGTTCGACCTGAAAGTGCCGGGCAACATCTACACCCGCATCATGAACCCGACAAACGATGTGCTGGAGCAGCGCATCGCGGCGCTGGAAGGTGGCATCGCAGCATTGGCCCTCGCCTCGGGCCAGGCCGCTGTCACCTACGCCATCCAGACCATTGCCGAAGCGGGCGACAACATCGTCAGCAGCACCGCGCTGTATGGCGGCACCTACAACCTGCTGGCGCACACGCTGCCGCAGTTCGGCATCACCACCCGCTTTGCGGACCACCGCGACCCGGCCACCTTTGAGCCCCTGATCGACGACAAAACCAAGGCCATCTTCGTCGAGTCCATCGGCAACCCGCAGGGCAACATCACCGACATCGCGGCGGTGGCCGCCATCGCCCACCGCCACGGCATCCCACTGATCGTGGACAACACAGTGGCCTCGCCTTACCTGCTGCGCCCCATCGAGCACGGCGCCGACATCGTGGTGCACTCGCTCACCAAGTACCTGGGCGGCCACGGCACCACGATTGGCGGCGCCATTGTGGACAGCGGCAAGTTCCCCTGGGCCCAACACAAGGCCCGCTTCAAGCGACTGAACGAGCCCGACGTGAGCTACCACGGTGTGGTCTACACCGAGGCCCTGGGCGCGGCGGCCTACATTGGCCGTGCACGCGTGGTGCCGCTGCGCAACACCGGCGCTGCGCTCTCACCCTTCAACGCCTTCCTCATCCTGCAAGGCATTGAAACGCTGGCGCTTCGCATGGAGCGCATCGTGGCCAACACGCAGGCCATTGCGCGCCACCTGCAACAACACCCCAAGGTCGGCTGGGTCAATTACGCTGGTCTGCCGGAGCATCCAGACCACGCACTGGCTGAGAAGTACCTGGGCGGTCAGGGCTCGGGCCTGCTGACCTTCGGCGTCAAATCCGCCGCGGGCGAAGGTCGTGCGGCCGGTGCGCGCTTCCTGGACGCATTGCAACTCTTCACGCGCCTGGTCAACATCGGTGACGCCAAGTCGCTGGCCACCCACCCTGCGTCCACCACGCACCGCCAGCTCTCGCCCGAGGAGCTGATCAAGTCAGGTGTGCCCGAAGACGCAGTGCGCCTGTCCATCGGCAT
>DASUIK010000042.1:0-2889 GCA_036279795.1 Burkholderiaceae bacterium
GATCTTGTCGTCGATGTTGAGGTCGCCCGAATAATCGGTGCTGGCCACCCACAGGCGCACGATTTCGGCGCCGAGCTTGCTGGTCACCGATTGCGGCTCCACCGTGTTGCCCAGGCTCTTGCTCATCTTGCGGCCCTGGCCGTCGGTGGCGAAGCCGTGGGTCAGCAGGCCCTTGTAGGGCGCGCGGTCGTACAGGGCGCAGCCCAGCAACAGCGAGCTGTGGAACCAGCCGCGGTGCTGGTCGTGGCCTTCGAGGTAGAGGTCGGCCTCGGGGCCTTGCGCGTGGCTGGCGCCGTTGGGGTAGGCGTGGGCGTGGCTGCCGCGCAGCACGTGCCAGAAGGTGGAGCCGGAGTCGAACCACACCTCCAGGATGTCGGTGCTCTTGGTGTAGAGGGCGGCGTCCTCAGCGCCCAGGATGTCCTCGGCCGTGACCCGGCTCCAAGCCTCGATGCCGCCCTTCTCAACGATGTCGGCGGCCTGGTCCAGGATGTCCATCGTGCGCGGGTGCAACTCGCCCGAATCCTTGTGCAGGAAGAAAGGCACGGGCACACCCCAGCTGCGCTGGCGCGAGATGCACCAGTCGGGCCGGTTGGCGATCATGTCGCGCAGGCGGGTCTTGCCGTTCTCGGGGTAGAAGCTGGTGTGGTCGATGGCGTCGAGCGCCAGCTGGCGCAGGGTCTTGGGCGCCTTGTCTTTGGTGAAGACACCCTCGCCTTCGTCCATGCGCACGAACCACTGAGCGGCGGCACGGTAGATCACCGGCGTTTTGTGGCGCCAGCAATGTGGGTAGCTGTGGGTGATGCGCACGGTGGCCAGCAAGCGGCCGGCGTTTTTCAGCGCCTCTAGGATGACGGGCACCGCCTTCCAGATGTGCAAACCACCGAACAGCGGGAAATCGGCGGCGTAGGTGCCGTTGCCCTGCACCGGGTTGAGGATGTCGTCGTAGGCCAGCCCGTTGGCCACGCAGCTGTTGAAGTCGTCCAGGCCGTAGGCGGGCGAGGAGTGGACGATGCCGGTGCCGTCGCCGTCGCTCACGTACTCGGCCAGGTAGACCGGGGACAGGCGGCGGTAGCCAGCGTCCACATCAAACAGCGGGTGGCGGAAGTTGAGGCCGCCCAGCGCCGTGCCCTGTGCGGTGGCCAGCACCTGGCCGCTCAGGCCGAAGCGCTCCAGGCACTTGTCGACCAGGCTCTCGGCCAGCACCAGACAGCCCTGGGGCGTGTCGACCAGGGCATAGGTGAGTTCGGGATGGGCGTTGAGCGCCTGGTTGGCGGGGATGGTCCAGGCGGTGGTGGTCCAGATGACGGCAAAGCCGCTCTTGCCCGCCGGCAGCGCGCCCAGGCCGAACGCGGCGGCCAGCTTGCCTGCGTCGTCGGTCTCGAAGGCCACGTCCAGCGTGTCGCTCTGTTTGTCGGCGTATTCGATTTCGAATTCGGCCAACGAGGAACCACAGTCGAAACACCAGTACACCGGCTTCAAGCCGCGGTAGACGAAGCCACGTTCGATCACGCGTTTGAACGCGCGGATTTCGCCGGCCTCGTTGGCCGGGTCCATGGTGCGGTAGGGGCGCTCCCAGTCGCCCAGCACACCCAGGCGCTTGAAGTCCTCGCGCTGCTGGTCGATTTGTTCGGTGGCGTAGGCGCGGCTCTTGGCCTGCATGTCGTCACGGCCCAGGTTGCGGCCGTGCAGCTTTTCGATGGCGTTTTCGATCGGCAGGCCATGGCAGTCCCAGCCGGGGATGTACTGCGCGTCAAAACCGGCCAGCTGGCGGCTTTTCACGATCATGTCCTTGAGCACCTTGTTCAGCGCGTGGCCGATATGCAGCTTGCCGTTGGCGTACGGTGGGCCGTCGTGCAACACAAACAGCGGGGCACCCTGGCGGGCGTCACGCAGGCGCTTGTAAAGGCCGCCTTCGTTCCACTCCTTCACCCAACCCGGCTCGCGCTTGGGCAGGTCACCGCGCATGGGGAAGGGGGTGTCGGGCATGTTCAGGGTGGCGCGGTAGGCGCCGCCTGAACTGTCGGCTTTGGCATCGGCCTTGGCGGCCTTCGCGTCGGCTTTGGCGGGGGTGTTCTGATCGGACATGTGGGGACTCTGTGAGGGAGAAGCGGTGAAGCGGGAAACCGTTCGCCCTGAGCCAAACGAAGGGCGGCGACCGGCGGGGCTGTGTGTGTCAGCCCTGAATTCGGTCGCGCGTGGTCTGGCGGTGTGTCTGGGTGTGCAGCGAGGCAAAAAACGCACGTGCGTCGTCGCAGTCCTTGGCGATGCCCGTGGTCAGGGCGTCCAGACTGTCGTATTTGAGCTCGTCGTGCAGTTTGTGCAGCAGTTCCACGCGGATGATTTTACCGTAGGCCTCACCGCCGCTCAGACTGGCCTTGAGCGCCTCCGGCCAGTCCAGACAATGGGTTTCCAGCAACACACGCCCGCCGTTAACGTCGTTGGGGTCCAGCGAAGGCCGCACGCCGAGGTTGGCCACCCCGGGCAGGGGTTGGTCGTTTGGCAACAGACCAAACACGTGCACCGCAAAAATACCGCTGGCAGCCGGCTTCCAGTGAGAGAAGCGCAGGTTGAGGGTGCGGAAGCCGTCGCCACGCCCGGGCGCACTCTCGGCCAGCTGGCGACCCAGCTTGCGTCCGTGAACCACGTGGCCGCTGATGCTGTAGGGCCGGCCCAGCAAAGCGGCCACATCCGCCATGCGCCCCGCACCCAGGGCGTCGCGCACGGCCGAGCTGGACACGCGCAAGCCATGCACCTCGTAACTTTGCATGCGGGCCACGTCAAAGCCTTGGCGAGTGCCTGCGGTGTCCAGCATCGCGTAGTCGCCCTGGCGCTTGGCGCCAAAACGGAAGTCGTCGCCCACCAGCACGTAGCGCGCGCCCAGGGCGCCCA
>DASUIK010000043.1:0-3818 GCA_036279795.1 Burkholderiaceae bacterium
GTGCGCAAGTAAGGCGGAGATGGGCGTGAAAGTTCTCGTCCTGCACGGCATCAACCTCAACATGTTCGGCAAGCGCGACCCGGCGCAGTACGGCACCACCACGCTGGCCGAAATCAACGACCGCCTGGCCATGCTGGGGGCCGAGTTGGGCGTGGAGGTCGAGATTTTTCAAAGCAACTGCGAAGGCAGCCTGTGCGAACGCATCCACCAGGCCCATGGCGAGGCAGTAGATGCGGTGCTCATCAACGCCGGTGCCTGGACCCACTACAGCCACGGCATACGCGACGCATTGGCCATTCTTCACTGCCCCATCGTGGAGCTGCACATGTCCAACGTGCACGCCCGCGAGCCCTTCAGGCACCAGTCGGTGTTCGCCGACGTGGTGATCGGGCAGATCGCCGGCTTTGGCGCCGACAGCTATGCGCTGGCCTTGCGAGCGGCCGTGCAGCACGTGCGCGCCCGCAGCGCCTGATTTCCCATCGAGACCGCCATGATCAACGGCCACACCGAACTCATTGCCCACATCGGCTACCCGACGCACAGCTTCAAGTCGCCGATGATCTACAACCCCTACTTCGAGCACGCCGGCATCAACGCGGTGGTGGTGCCCATGGGTTGCCAGACGCCGGACTACCCGGCCTTCCTGAAGTCGGTGTTTTCGCTCACCAACATCCGGGGCGCGCTCATCACCATGCCACACAAGGTGGTGACGGTGGGCTTGCTCGACGACGTGACCGCGACCGTGAAAGTGGCCGGCGCCTGCAACGCCGTCAAACGGCTGCCCGATGGCCGGCTGTTGGGCGACATGTTCGACGGTGCCGGTTTTGTGCGCGGCGTGCTGCGCAAGGGCCAGCCCATCCGGGGCGCGCGTGCGCTGGTGGTGGGCAGCGGCGGCGTGGGCTGCGCTATCGCGGCCTCGTTGGCCGGCGCGGGCGTGGGCGCCATCACGCTGTACGACGTTCACGCCGCCTCGGCCGATGCGCTGGCACAGCGCATCCGCACCGAATACCCCGCCATCGCGGTGTCCACCGGCAGCAACGACCCCGCCGGCATGGACTTGGTGGTCAACGCCACGCCCATGGGCATGAACGAGGGCGATCCGCTGCCGCTGGACGTGTCGCGCCTGGACGCCAGCACCTTCGTGGGCGAGGTGGTGATGCGCACCGAGATGACCGCCTTCCTCACCGCCGCCCAGGCCCGCGGCTGCCGCGTGCAAGTGGGCTCGGACATGCTGTTCGAGCAGATTCCCGCCTACCTGGAATTTTTTGACCTCCCCACCAGCAGCGCAGACGAACTGCGTTCGCTGGCCCGGCTGGCCTACTGAACTTCGCCCCACACACTGGAGCCCCCATGAGCGACTTCCTCACCAAGCCAGAGCTGGCGCGCGAACCGCTGCAGGCCTCGTTCAGCGACGCCGCCAACCCGGTGGGCCTGGACGGCCTGGAGTTCATCGAATACGCCACCAGCAAACCCCAGGCCTTGGGCCAGGTGCTGGAGATGATGGGTTTTCGGCCCATTGCGCGCCACCGGGCGCGCGAAGTGCTGCTGTACCGCCAGGGTGGGCTCAACATCATCGTCAACGCCCACCCCATGGACGCACAAGCCGCCAGCCACGGCAGCGACGTGCCGGTGATCTCGGCCATCGCCCTGCGTGTGCGCGATGCCCGGGCCGCGTTCGAATACGTGCTGGAGCGCGGCGCCTGGGACGTGCCCTCGCACGCAGGCGTGATGGAGCTGCACATCCCCGCCATCCACGGCGCGGGAGGCAGCCGCATCTACTTCGTGGACCGCTACAAGCACTTCAGCATCTACGACGTGGACTTCGTGCCCATCCCCACGGTGGACCAGCACCCTCCGGCCACCGCCGGCATCCATTTCTTCGGCATCGTGCAATACATCGGGCCGCAGCGCAGCTACGACTGGATCGAGTTCTACACCGAGTTGTTCGGCACCACGCTGATTCCCGACGAGGAACGCTTTGGCATCATGCCCAAGGGCAAGCTGTTGCGCACACCGGCACTGAGCGCCTCACAGCGTTTCATGCTGCAGTTGGTGGAGCCCGACCCCAATGTGTATGACGCGCAGGAACGCTTGCAACGCATCGGCCTGGGTGTGCCCGACGTGGCCGCCGCCGTGGCCGCGTTGCGCGCCCTGGGCGTGGAATTCGTGGAAACCGAAGCGGCACACACCGACCGCCGCGGCGCCATCTCCAAGACCTACCTCGGCTCGGTGGTGTTCGAGCTGGTGCACAGCGAACCCAGCGCGCAGGAGGCCTGAACCATGGCCAGCAGCGAGCGGAGCCACCAGGCCATCTCGGCCTTCGGCATGGACACCATCACCCTGGCCGGCCCGCTGGAGGCCAAGCTCGACGCCATGAAAAGCGCGGGCTTCAGCCAGGTGATGCTCAAAGCCAACGACCTCGTGGGCCACCCCAACGGTTGGCAGTCGGCGGTGAAGGCCGTGCGCGACAGCGGCCTGCGCGGCACCGGCTTCCAGGTGCTGCGCGACTTCGAAGGCCTCTCGGGCCACCTGCACCAGTACAAGGTGGACATCGCCAAGGCCATGCTGGAGATGTGTGCCGCCCTGGGCTGCGACGTGTTGCTGGCCTGTTCATCGACCTCGAAACACGCCAGTGAAGACCTCGACCACCTGGCGCGCGACCTGCGCAAGCTGGCCATGCTGGCCATTCCCTACGGCATACGCATCGCCTACGAAGGTTTGTCCTGGGGGCGCACGGTCAATGAATTCACCACCGCGTGGGACGTGATCACCCGCGCCGACTGCCCGAACCTCGGTTTGGGCCTGGACTCCTTCCACCTGTTTGCCGCCGAGACACCGCTGGAGGAAATCGACTACCTGCAGCCGGACAAGATTTTCCTGGTGCAGCTGGCCGACTTCATGTGGCAGGAAACCAAGACCTTCGAAGAACGCATGAGCACGGCGCGGACTTTCCGCGTGTTCCCGGGCGAAGGGGTGCACAGCGAGCAGCTGGTGCAACTGGTGCTCAAGCTCGACGCGCTGGGCTACCGGGGCGATTACAGCTTTGAGGTCTTCAACGACGATTACGTGCAAATGCCCCTGCCCATGGTGGCGCAACGTGCGCGGCGTTCGGCCCAATGGCTGGCCGACGATGTGCTGCGCCTGTCGGTGCCGCTGCCCAACCAGATGCGGCTGCGCAGCTGAAGGTCAGCTCAGAGCAAAAAAAAGCGCCGGACTTGCCGGCGCTTTTTCGTGGTGAGATCAGGCGATCAGCGGATCACAGCCAGGGTGGTGCGAGCGCCGCCCTTGTAGGTCATCAGCGTCAGGGCGCCGTTCTTGATGTCGCCCTTTTCGTCGAAGGCGATGGCGCCGGTCACGCCCTTGTAGTTGGTCTGCTTCAGAGCGTCCAGGTACTTGGCCGGATCGGCCGAGTTGGCGCGGACCATGGCGTCGACCATGACCTTGGTGGCGTCGTACACGTAGGGGGCGTACACCTGCACGTCGGCGTTGAACTTGGCCTTGAAGTCGGCGCGGAATTTCTCCATGCCGGCCTTCTCTTCGCCTTCCACACCACCGGCTTCAGCGCAGAACACCTGCTCTTCGCCGATCGCGTCGCCAGCCAGCTTGGGCAGCTCGGAGGAGCAGATGCCGTCGCCGCCCATGAACTTGGCCTTGATGCCCAGTTGCTTCATCTGGCGCAGCATCGGGCCGGCCACAGCGTCCATGCCGCCGAAGAACACGACGTCGGGCTTCTTGGCCTTCAGGGTGGTCAGGATGGCGTTGAAGTCGGTCGCCTTGTCGTTGGTGAACTCGCGGCCCACCACCTTGCCGCCAGCGGC
>DASUIK010000044.1:0-2285 GCA_036279795.1 Burkholderiaceae bacterium
GGCTACCTGCGGCTGTTCAAGGGCATCAATGTGCCCTTCACCGACACGCCCATCGTCACCACCTGGGTGCTCATCATGCTGGCCTACGCGGTGCGCCGCCTGCCGTATGCGCTGCGCTCGTGCATGGCGGCGCTGCAGCAGGTGCACATCTCGCTGGAGGAGGCCGCACAAAGCGTGGGCGCGTCGCGCGCCAGCACCATCCGGCGGGTGATGGTGCCGCTGATGATGGGCGGCATCCTGGCCGGTTTTGTCACCAGCTTCATCACAGCGGCGGTGGAGCTGTCGGCCACCATCCTGCTGACCTCGGCCCAAAGCCAGGCGCCCATGAGCTATGGCATCTACCTCTACATGCAAAGCATCTCGGGCCGTGGCCCGGGCGCCGCCCTGGGCGTGCTGGCGGTGGTGGTGGTGGGCCTGGGCACCTACTTCTCGCACCGTTTCGTCGAACAATCGCGCGCCACCGTGCAGGCGCAACCCGCTTCCCACTGAGCCCCACACACAGGTGCCCTCATGTCTCTGAACCAAGCCTCCCTCGAAGCCCGGCACATCAGCCTGAGCTACGGCAGCACCGAGGTGCTGCGCGACATCAACCTCAAGATCGAACCGGGCGAATTTTTTGCCTTGCTCGGGCCGTCGGGCTCGGGCAAGTCCACGCTGCTGCGCCTCATCGCCGGCTTCAACCAGCACCAGCGTGGCGAGCTGCTGGTGGACGGTAAGGACATCACCGGCACGCCCCCCCACCAGCGCAACGTGGGCATGGTGTTCCAGAACTACGCGCTGTGGCCCCACATGACCGTCTGGGACAACGTGGCCTTTGGCCTGGTGGAGCGGCGCGAAAGCCGCGATGCGATCAAGCGCAAGGTGGGCGCCGCGCTGGAACTGGTGGGCCTGCAGGACTACGGCCAGCGCCGCCCGGCCCAGCTCTCGGGCGGGCAGCAGCAGCGCGTGGCGCTGGCGCGCACCATCGTCATCGAGCCCAAGCTGCTGCTGCTGGACGAACCGCTCTCCAACCTCGACAAACAGCTGCGCGTGCAGATGCGCGAAGAGCTGAAGAACCTGCAGCGCAAGCTGGGGCTGACCACCATCTTCGTGACCCACGACCAGGAAGAGGCCATGACCACCGCCGACCGCATGGCCGTGCTGGACAAAGGCATCCTGCAGCAGGTGGGCTCGGCCGCCGGCCTGTACGACTTTCCGTGCAACCGCTTTGTCGCCGGGTTCGTGGGCACGGCCAACCTCATCGACGGCGAGGTGGTGCCCAGCATGGGCGATGCCCTGGCGTTCCGTGCCAGTGGCCTGGGGGAGCTGCGTTTTCCGCGTGGCGAGAACACCCCGGCCAAAGGCGCGGCGGCCATGGTGTTCCGCCCGCACCAGGTGCACATCTGCGTGGGCGACGAGCAGGTGGACGCCTCGCGCGTGTGGGTGAACGGCCTGGTGGAAAGTGCCGAGTTCCTGGGCGAGTTTTCGCGTTACCGTGTGCGTGTGGGCGAGGTGGCCATGGTGGCGGACCAGGCACACTACGCGGGCCTGTCGATGTTCGCGCCAGGCGCGCAGGTGCGTTTGGGCATCGACCCCACGCAGGTGCGTTTCCTCGACCGCTGACCCCAGCCCCGATCCGTCCCGACCCACCCCGCATGGAGATCTACCAGCTCAAAGCCTTTGTCACCGCCGCCCGGCTGGGCAACCTCACCCGCACGGCCGAGGTGCTGCACCTCACCCAACCCGCCATCACCGCGCAGATCAAGGCGCTGGAGGAGGAGCTGGGCGTGGCCTTGTTCGACCGCCGCCCGGGCCGCATCAGCCTGACCAAGGCGGGCGAATCCCTGCTGGGCGAGGCCGACCAGGTGCTGTTGGCCACCGCACAGCTGCAGGGCAAGGCGCGCGAGTTGCAAGGCGAGGTGAGTGGCCACCTGAACCTCGGCACGGTGGGCGACCCCGAGGCCTTGCGCCTGGGCGCCCTGGTGGCCGCGCTGGTGACAACACTGCCCCTGCTCGACATCAAGACCAAAAACGGCAACGCCGAAGAGCTGCGCGAACTGGTGGCGGCCGGCGCGCTGCAAGGCAGCTTCTACATCGGCCCCAACATCCCGCGCGAGGTGGGCGGCTTGGCGCTGCAGACGGTGCGCTACCGCATCGTGGCGCCTATGGCCGTGGAGGAGCGCCTGCGCCTGGCCGGCTGGCACCAGATCGCAGCGCTGCCCTGGATCGTGGCGCCGCCCCAGCACCACATCCACACCTTGTTGCGCGACTTGTTTGCGCGCCAGGGCGTGTTGCCGAACGTGGCA
>DASUIK010000045.1:0-6829 GCA_036279795.1 Burkholderiaceae bacterium
CGACCGCGCCTACGCCCGTGGCGGCGTGGTGCCCACCCCCGTGTTTGCCCGCAGCGAGAAGCGCTACCCCATGCTGCGCTACCCCTGGGCCGACGCGCGCGCCGCCCTGCTCTCGCTGGCCGAGGACCGCCCCGATCTGGAAGCGGTGCAAGTGAGCTACGTCAACCCCGAAACCGGTGACGACGCCGAAAACATCCTGGGCTTTTACGCCCTGATGCTGCGCCCCGGCCAGACGCTGAGCCTGCCCGCCCGCTCACCCGCCACCGTGTTCCACCAGATCGAGGGCAGCGCAGACGTGACCGTGGGTGACGCCGCGCAGGTCTTCACGCTGGCCGGTGCCGACACCTGCTGCGCCCCCGGCTACACACCCATCACGCTGCGCAACACCAGCGCCAGCGATCCCGCCTTCCTGTTCATCGCCGACGAAGCCCCGCTGCACAAAAAGCTGGGCGTCTACGAAGTCCGTCAACCCTGAAGCCCCGCCCCATGAGCACCTACCTGTTCGAACCCGCCGCCGTGCCCTCGCTCGCCATCCGTGGCCGCAGCGAACGTTTCCCCGTCCAACGCATCTTCTGTGTGGGCCGCAACTACCACGCCCACGCGGTGGAAATGGGCCGCCCGGTGGACAAGGGCAGCTCGCGCCCCTTCTATTTCACCAAAACGCCCTCCACGCTGGTGGACTCCGGCGCCACCGTGGCCTACCCGCCCGGCACCGACAACTACCACTTTGAAATGGAGCTGGTGGTGGCCATTGGCGCCAGCGGCTTCCGCGTGAGCGAGGCCGATGCGCCCCGCCTCGTGTTTGGCTATGCCGCCGGTCTGGACATGACCCGTCGCGACCTGCAACTGGTGGCACGCGAACAGGGCCGCCCCTGGGACCTCGGCAAGGACTTCGAACAGTCCGCCGTGTGCGCAGAGATCGTGCCGGCCACTGGCCTGGGCGTGCTGACCACGGGCGCCATCGCCCTGCAGGTCAACGGCGAGACCAAACAAAGCGCGGACCTGTCGCAGCTGATCTGGAACATCCCCGAGCTGCTGGTCGACCTGTCCCAGTTCTACCACCTGCAACCGGGCGACCTGATCTACACCGGCACCCCGGAAGGCGTGGGCGCGGTGCGCCCTGGCGACCTGATCACCGGCCAGATCGCCGGCGTGGGCGACGTGAGCCTGCGCGTTGGCCAGCCCGAATAAGCACAGCCCGAGGAGACTTCCCATGGCACAAGAACTTCCCGTCATCGTGGCCGGTGGTGGCATCGGCGGTCTGGCCACGGCCCTGGCCCTGGTGCGCCAAGGCTTCCAGGTGCAGGTGCTGGAGCAGGCAGCCCACATCGGCGAGATCGGCGCCGGCATCCAGCTGGGCCCCAACGCCTTCCACGCGTTTGACGCGCTGGGCGTGGGCGAAAAAGCGCGTGGCCGCGCCGTCTACACCGACCACATGGTGATGCACGACGCCCTCGACGAATCGCTGGTCGGCCGCATCGAAACCGGCGCCGGCTTCCGCGAACGTTTCGGCAACCCCTACGCGGTCATCCACCGCCAGGACGTGCACAACTCGCTGCTCGAAGGCGCGCAGGAAACCGGCCGCGTGGCCTTCCACACCGACACCCGGCTGGTGAGCGTGGAGCAGGACGGCGACACCGTGACCGCCATCGACCAGAACGGCAAGCGCTGGACCGGCCAGGCCCTGATCGGCGCCGACGGCGTGAAAAGCGTGGTGCGTGCCCAGTACGTGAACGACCCGCCCCGCGTGACCGGCCACGTGGTCTACCGCGCGGTGGTGGACCAGGCCGAGTTTCCGGAAGACCTGAAGTGGAACGCCGCTAGCCTGTGGGCCGGCCCCAAGTGCCACCTGGTGCATTACCCGTTGCGTGGCGGTGAGCAGTACAACGTGGTGGTCACCTTCCACAGCCGCGAGCAAGAGGAATGGGGCGTCCGTGAGGGCAGCAAGGAAGAGGTGCAGAGCTACTTCAAGGGCATCTCGCCCAAGGCCCGGCGGCTGATCGATCTGCCCAAGAGCTGGAAGCGCTGGGCCACCGCCGACCGAGAACCGATTGGCCAGTGGGTGTTTGGCCGCGCCACGCTGCTGGGCGACGCCGCCCACCCCACCACGCAGTACATGGCCCAGGGCGCCTGCATGGCCATGGAAGACGCCGTCACGCTGGGCGAGGCGCTGCGCGTCCACCAGAACCGCTGGCCCGAGGCCTTGGCGCTGTACCAACGCTCGCGCGTGGCACGCACCGCACGCATCGTGCTCTCGGGCCGCGAGATGGGGCGCCTGTACCACGCAGAAGGCGTGGAGCGCCTGGTGCGCAACAGCCTCTGGAAAGGCCGCTCGCAAGACCGCTTCTACGACGCCATGGAGTGGCTGTACGGCTGGAATGTGGGCAACTGCCTGGTCGACTGACACCACTCCGACACCCCGCGACACATTATTCAGAGACAACCATGAACACCCTGCCTTCGCCACTGAAGCGCCGCGCCCTCATCTGCGGCGTGCTCGCTGCCACCGCTGCGCCCTTCGCACAAGCCCAGACCACCGACTTCCCGAGCAAACCGGTCACCATGGTCACGGCCTTTGCCGTGGGCAGCGGCCCCGACGCGGTGCTGCGCCTGGTGGCGCAAAAACTGTCCGTGACCTGGAAACAAAGCGTGACGGTGGACAACCGCCCCGGCGGCGGCGGCTTTGTGGCCATTGAGGCGGCACGCCGCGCGGCCGCCGACGGCCACACCCTGCTGCAGCTCGACAGCGAACACCTCTCGGCCCTGCCCCACCTCTACAAGCAGCGCAACTTCGTCACGCTCAAGACCTTTGATCCGGTGGCACCGCTGTTCCGCACGCCTTTCTTGGTGGCCGTGTCGGCACAGTCGCCCTGGAAAAACGTGGGCGACCTGATTGCGGCCGCCAAGGCCAAGCCCGAGTCGGTGAGCTTTGGTTCGTGGGGTGTGGGCAGCCCTGGTCACCTGGGCGGTGAGTGGCTGGACATGGCTGCCGGCGTGCGGATGAACCACGCCGCCTACAAAGAGGTGAGCCAGCTGTTCCCCTCGGTGGCCAGCGGCGATGTGCAGTGGAGCTTTGCCAGCATCCCGTCCAGCCAGGGCGTTTACAAGGCCGGCAAAATCAAGTACCTGGCGGTGGCCGCGCCCAAGCGCATCCCGCAGATGCCCGACGTTCCCACCATCGCCGAAGCGGGTGGCCCGGCGGAAATTGACGTCAACTCCTTTGTGGTGCTGCTGGCGCCCAAGGGTGCGCCGACCAACGTCCGCGCCAAGCTGCACGAAGACGTGCTCAAGGTGCTGGCCGACCCGGACGTAAAGGAGCGCTTCAACAGCTTCGCGTTCGAGCCCCTGAACTGGAGCGTGGACGAGATCCTGCGCCAGGCGGAGATCAAGTCCAGCCGCTACCAGACACTGATCACCAAGGCCAAGATCACGCTGGACTAATTCTGCCGCCAGGGCAGGCCGTGGTGGCGCCAGCCGCCGCGCTGGCCCCGGTGTGCCTGGGCGTCCGGGTCACCCTCAAAGCCTTCGAGGATGTTGTAGGCCTCGAGGCCCAGTTCGGTGGCGCGTTTGGCGGCCGCCACCGAGCGCACCCCGCTGCGGCACAGCAGCACCAGCTTTTTGCCACCTGCGGCGGCGCGCAGGCCGTCGTCAAAACCGGGGTTCATGGCCATGCCCGGCCACTGCTTCCAGGCCAAAGGCACGGCGCCAGGCACGTAACCCACCCACTCCCGCTCGGCGTCGGTGCGCACATCCACCAACACAGCCTCCCCGGCTTGCACCCAGTCCCAGGCGAGGTGGGCCGACACGTCGCCGGCGTAGCCCGCTGCGGTGCGCGGCTGCATCAGTTCGGCGCCGTCGGCGTCGTGGCGTATGCCTGAGGTGAGGTTGGCCGGCACAGCCTCGTCCATGCGCTTGGGGCGTGGCAGGTTGAGGGCGTTCATGATGGCCACAAACTCGTCGCGCGTCTTGCCTGCCACCCGGGCGTTGTTCGCCTTTTCCCAGCCAATGGTCGATTGCGTCTGGCCTTTGTAGTCGTGGCCGGGCCAGACCGTGGTGCTGTCGGGCAACGCGAACAAGACCTCGGTCAGGCTGCGGTACAGGTCTTCGGCGCTGCCCGACTGGAAATCGCTGCGGCCGCAGCCGTTGATGAGCAAGGTGTCGCCCGTGAACACGTGGTGCTCGTCCCCCACCGACCACAGGTAACTCATGCTGCCGGCGGTGTGGCCCGGCGTGTGCAAGGCACGGATCTTCTGCTCGCCAAACACCAGCTCGTCGCCGTCCTTCAACTGCACCGAGGCGGTGGTGATGCCACAGCCGGCCGGAGCCGCCGTTTTGGCCCCGGCGAGTTCGGCCAGTTGGCCGGCGCTGGTGATGTGGTCGGCGTGGGCGTGGGTTTCCACCGTCCAGGCCAGTTGCAGGCCATGGTCTTTCAGGCAGGCCAGATCGCGCTCGATCTGCTCGTCCACCGGGTCGATGATCAACGCCTGGCGGGTGGCTGGGTCGAACAACACGTAGGTGTAGGTGCTGGAAGCGGGGTCGAACAACTGAATGGGTTTCATGGACGTTTCCTGACAGGAGGCGGACAAATCGATGGTAATTCACGCCCATGGGACTGAGGGATTTCCGGGGTGACAGCCCGCACGCTCTGCGGTACGATTGCGAGTTGACGTTTACGTAAACGTCAATCACTCCCACGGCCGCCTCATCCTTCTGAACGCCATGACCGACCTGTCCGCCGAATTCAAAGCCCTGGCCAACTACCGCCCCACGCACAAGGTGCGTTTTGTCACCGCCGCCAGCCTGTTCGACGGCCACGATGCGGCCATCAACATCATGCGCCGCATCCTGCAGAGCATGGGCGCCGAGGTGATTCACCTGGGCCACAACCGCAGCGTGGACGACGTGGTGACCGCCGCCCTGCAGGAAGACGCACAGGGCATCGCCATCAGCTCCTACCAGGGCGGGCATGTGGAGTACTTCAAGTACATGGTGGACCTGCTCAAAGCCCGCGGCGGCGCCCACATCCAGGTGTTTGGCGGCGGCGGCGGCGTGATCGTGCCGCCCGAAATCCGCGAACTGCAGGCCTACGGCGTGTCGCGCATCTACAGCCCCGAAGACGGCCAGCGCATGGGCCTGGCCGGCATGATCGGGGAGATGGTCATGCGCTGCGACCAGGACCTGACGTCTTACGCGCCGACCTCGGTCGACGCCATCCGGGGCCACGGCGAAATGCACTGGCGTGCCCTGGCCCAACTGATCACGGTGCTGGAAAACGGCAAGGCAGACGCTGGCCTGGTGGTGCAGCTGCACGAGGCCGCCAAGGCCACCCGGGTGCCCGTGCTGGGTATCACCGGCACTGGCGGCGCCGGCAAGTCCAGCCTCACCGACGAGCTGATCCGCCGCTTCCGGCTGGATCAGAACGACGGCCTGCGCGTGGCCGTGATTTCCATCGACCCCTCGCGCCGCAAGAGCGGTGGCGCGCTCTTGGGCGACCGCATCCGCATGAACGCCATCGGCCCCTGGCAGAACGGCCCGCGCGTGTTCATGCGCAGCCTGGCCACCCGCGATTTCGGCAGCGAGATCAGCGCCGCCCTGCCCGACGTGGTAGCAGCGTGCAAGGTGGCGGGATTCGATCTGGTGATCGTCGAAACCTCGGGCATTGGCCAGGGCGACGCGGCCATCGTGCCGCACGTGGACGTGCCCATGTACGTGATGACGCCCGAATTCGGGGCCGCCAGCCAGCTCGAAAAAATCGACATGCTGGACTTTGCGGAATTTGTGGCCATCAACAAGTTCGACCGCAAGGGCGCGCTCGATGCCCTGCGCGACGTGAGCAAACAGGTGCAGCGCAACAAGGAGGCCTGGACCACGCCCACCGAGCAGATGCCGGTGTTTGGCACCATGGCCGCGCGCTTCAACGACGACGGCGTGACCGCGCTGTACCAGGCGCTCAAGGGCCGCCTTGCCGCGCTGGGCCTCAATCTGGGCGAGGGCCGCCTGCCCGTGGTGGACGTGCGCCACAGCACCAACCAGACGCCGGTGGTGCCAGGCGCGCGCATCCGCTACCTGGCCGAAATCAGCGACACCGTGCGCGGCTACAAAAAACGCGCCCGCGCCCAAGCCCGCTTGGCGCGGGAAATCCAGCAGCTCAACGAGACCGCCCGCATGCTGCGGGTGGACAAGCCCGACCGTGCCAAGGCCGCCGAAGCGGTGATCGACCTGGCGCAAACGCGCGAGCTGCACCTGGACGCCGACGCGCGCAAGCTGCTCAAGCAATGGCCGGAGATGCAGCAGGCTTACGCGGGCGACGAGTACGTGGTGAAAATCCGCGACAAGGAAATCCGCACCGCGCTCACCACCAAATCCTTGAGTGGCACCACCATCCGCAAGGTCAGCCTGCCGCAGTTTGAGGACCACGGCGAAATCCTGAAATGGCTGATGCTGGACAACGTGCCCGGCAGCTACCCCTACACCGCCGGCACCTTTGCCTTCAAGCGCGAGGGCGAAGACCCGACCCGCATGTTCGCCGGCGAAGGCGACCCCTTCCGCACCAACCGGCGCTTCAAGCTGGTGAGCGAGGGCATGCCGGCCAAGCGCCTGTCCACCGCCTTCGACTCGGTCACGCTCTACGGCAACGACCCCGACCTGCGACCCGACATCTACGGCAAGATCGGCAACTCGGGCGTGAGCATCGCCACGCTGGACGACATGAAGGTGTTGTACGACGGCTTTGACCTCTGCAACCCCACCACCTCGGTGTCCATGACCATCAACGGTCCGGCGCCCACCATCCTGGCGATGTTCATGAACACCGCCATCGACCAGAACA
>DASUIK010000046.1:0-5767 GCA_036279795.1 Burkholderiaceae bacterium
CCTTCTTCCAGGTACTTGTTCATCAGCTCTTCGGAGGCCTCGGCAGCCGCCTCGACCATCTTCTCGCGCCATTCCTTGGCCTGCTCCACCAGGTTGGCCGGGATGTCTTCGAAGGTGAACTTCATGCCCTGGGAAGCCTCATCCCAGATGATGGCCTTCATCTTGCGCAGATCGACCACGCCGACGAAGTTGTCTTCGGCGCCAATGGGGATCACGATGGGCACGGGGTTGGCCTTCAGGCGCAGCTTCATCTGGTCGTGGACCTTGAAGAAGTTGGCACCGGTGCGGTCCATCTTGTTCACAAAGGCCAGACGCGGCACTTTGTACTTGTTGGCCTGACGCCAGACGGTTTCCGACTGGGGCTGCACGCCACCCACGGCGCAGTACACCATGCAGGCGCCGTCCAGCACGCGCATGGAACGCTCCACCTCGATAGTGAAGTCCACGTGGCCGGGGGTGTCGATGATGTTGAAGCGGTGCTCTTCGAACGAGCGGTCCATGCCCTTCCAGAAGCAGGTGGTGGCAGCGGACGTGATGGTGATGCCGCGCTCTTGTTCCTGCTCCATCCAGTCCATGGTGGCAGCGCCGTCGTGCACTTCACCGATCTTGTGGTTCACACCGGTGTAGAACAGGATGCGCTCGGTGGTGGTGGTTTTACCGGCGTCGATGTGGGCGGAAATACCGATGTTGCGGTACCGCTCCAGGGGCGTAGTGCGTGCCATGACAATTCTCCAATGATGATGTACTAAAGCCCGCTACCCCAGTGGGGGTTGCGGGCTCGCTTCTGAGAGGCTAGCGGGTAAAGATGAAACCCGCGTGAATCAGAAGCGGAAGTGGCTGAACGCCTTGTTGGCTTCGGCCATGCGGTGCACTTCGTCACGCTTCTTCATGGCGCCGCCACGGCCTTCGTTGGCCTCAATCAGCTCGTTGGCCAGGCGCAGGGCCATGGACTTCTCGCCGCGCTTGCGGGCGGCTTCCTTGATCCAGCGCATGGACAGGGCCAGGCGGCGGACGGGGCGCACTTCAACGGGCACCTGGTAGTTGGCACCACCCACGCGGCGGGACTTGACTTCCACCATGGGCTTGACGTTGTTGATGGCGGTGGTGAAGGCTTCCAGCGGGTCTTTGCCGGTTTTCTTCTCGATCTGCTCCAGGGCACCGTAGATGATGCGCTCGGCGACGGCCTTCTTGCCGCCTTCCATGATCACGTTCATGAACTTGGAGAGCTCGACGTTGCCGAACTTGGGATCCGGCAGGATTTCACGTTTAGGGACTTCGCGACGACGTGGCATGTTTACACCTCAAATTTGCTTCAGTTGGCACCTTTTCAGGCACCGCGAAAGCCAGCACAGCTTTCACTTACTCGACCCGACGCCAACATGGCGCTTTGGGGTCACTACGTTCACACCGGCTTGCCAACCGGATGAACACCGAACAACAAGTCGAATTACTTCGCCTTGGGACGCTTGGCACCGTACTTGGAGCGCGACTGCTTGCGGTCTTTCACGCCCTGCAAGTCCAGCGAGCCACGAACGATGTGGTAACGCACACCAGGCAAGTCCTTCACACGACCGCCGCGCACCAGCACGACACTGTGCTCTTGCAGGTTGTGGCCTTCACCGCCGATGTAGGAGATGACCTCAAAACCGTTGGTCAGGCGCACCTTGGCGACCTTACGCAGAGCGGAGTTGGGCTTCTTGGGGGTCGTGGTGTACACACGGGTGCACACGCCACGACGCTGAGGAGAGTTCTCCATGGCCGGGCTCTTGGATTTGGTCTTTTCGACCTCCCGGCCGTGGCGCACGAGTTGATTGATGGTTGGCATTGGAAACGTCCCTAAACGTTTGAAAAAAGCGAAAACGAAAAGCCCTTCGAAAATTTTCGAAAAGCCCGCTAATGTAGCACGGGGCCTCGCCCGACGCAAGTCACGTCCGGCGAGGCCCCGTGGTTGTAGGCCTGCTTTATTTGATCCAGAGCCGGATGGCGTCCCAGGCGCGGCCCAAGATGCCCGCTTCTTCAACCGTCTCCAGCACCGTCAGGGGCACCTCGGTGACGGCCACACCACCGCCCGTGCTGACCTTGAGCGAGCCGAGCTTCTGGCCTTTTTGCAGCGGGGCCACCAGCGGATCCGGGCGGACCACCTCGGTCTTGAGCTTGGCACCTTCGCCTGCCGGCACGCTCACCACGATGCCCTCGGGCACGCCCAGACCAACGGTCGGCGCCTTGCCTTTCCACACCGCTGGCGTCACGGCCGCCTGGCCAGGCGCGAACAGGCGCACCGCCTCGTAGGCCGAGAAGCCCCAGTTCAGCAGCTTCTGGCTTTCTGCTGCACGGGCGTTTTCACTGGCCGCGCCCAACACGACGCTGAGCAGGCGGCGCTGGCCGGCCGCGCCCTCACCCAGCGCGGGGAAACTGCGCCGGGCCGTGGCCACCAGGCAGTAACCCGCCGCGTTGGTGTGGCCGGTTTTCAGGCCGTCCACACTGGGATCACGGAACAGCAGCAGGTTGCGGTTGGTGTCGTTGGCGGCCGGCGTGCCGGGGTAGCGGTAGCGCTGGATCGCGTAGTAGGGCACGTACTCAGGGAAGTCGCGCATCAGCCGGGAAGACAAGGTGGCCAGGTCGCGCGCGGTGGTGGTGTGACCGGCTTCGGTCAGGCCTTCCACGTTTTTGTAGCTGGTATTGGCCATGCCCAGCGACTTGGCCTGCTCGTTCATGAGCTGGACGAAGCGTTCCACCGAACCGGCCACCCCTTCGGCCAGGGCCACGGTGGCGTCGTTGCCCGACTGCACAATCATGCCCTTGATCAGGTCTTCCACTGGCACCATCATCTTGGGGTCGATGAACATGCGCGAGCCGGGCATCTTCCAGGCGCGTTCGCTCACCCCGAAGGTCTGGGTCAGGCTGATCTTCTTGGCCTTGAGGGCATCGAACACCAGGTAAGCGGTCATCAGCTTGGTGAGGG
The DNA here is from genome assembly GCA_036279795.1 of Burkholderiaceae bacterium. Taxonomy (GTDB): domain Bacteria; phylum Pseudomonadota; class Gammaproteobacteria; order Burkholderiales; family Burkholderiaceae_C; genus Hydrogenophaga. The sequence continues at coordinate 2,963 of DASUIK010000046.1, forward strand.
ACGCTGGCTCCACCGGCACATCGGCGTCCTTGGCGGCCAGCACCTGCTGGCTGGTCACGTCCAGCAGGAGGTAGGCGCGTGCGGCCACTTCGGGCGGCGTCAGGGCCTGGGCGCTGGCGCCCAGTGCCGCCAGGCCCAAGCCCAGAGCGAACGTGGCTTGGCGAACGGTGCGCCACGAAGCTGCCACCGACGAATCAGAAAAACTCAACACAGGAAATCCTCAGACATCAAAAAAGACAGCCAGACCACGCCCAGCTCAGGCCCGCAGGTGGCGCACCACCAGCGAACGCAGCAGGGGCAGCTGACCATGGAAGAAGTGGCCGCCACCGGGCACCACCGTGACCGGCAGCACCTGGGGCCGCGCCCAGTCCATCACCGAAGCCAGCGGCACGGTGTCGTCGGCCTCTCCATGAACGACCAAGGTGCGCTCATGGAGTTCCGCCGCGATGGGCAACACATTGAAACGGCTGGCCGCTGTACCGATGAGCGCCACCTTCTGAACATCCCGCTGCGGCGCCAAAACGGCCAGCGCGTGGGAAGTGACAAACGCCCCAAACGAAAACCCCGCCAGGCACAACGGGCCCTGCGGTGCGAGCTGCTCGACCACCTGCAAAAGATCCTCGGCCTCACCCCGGCCGTCGTCGTGCACCCCGGCGCTCTGGCCGACACCCCTAAAGTTGAAGCGCAGCGTGCTCCAGCCGCATTGCACGAAGGCACGCGCCAGGGTTTGCACCACCTTGTTGTCCATGGTGCCGCCAAACAAGGGATGGGGATGGGCGATGACCGCGAGGCCAAGGGCACCGGGCGCCACGTCGCGCGCCACCTCAATGGCGCCCGCTGCCCCCTGGATCAGCAGCTTCTCGGTCTGGGCGTTCATCGGCCAACGTCGGGGGGCGTACGCAAACGCTCCACCACAACGCCATCGCGCAGGTGCGAGGTGACGATCTCGTCGATGTCGGCCTCGTCCACAAAGGTGTACCAGGTGGCTTCGGGGTACACCACAGCAATGGGGCCCCCTGCGCAGCGGTCGAGGCAGCCGGCCTTGTTGACCCGCACCTTGCCGGGCCCAGCCAGGCCCTGCGCCTTGACCTGGGCCTTGCAGCGGTCAAACGCTTTTTGCGCATTGTGGTCGGCGCAGCAGGCTTCGCCGTTGTCGCGCTGGTTCAAACAGAAAAAAATGTGGCGCTGGTAGTAGGAACCAGGCGGGGCGGATGCGGCTTCGGACATCCGCCCATTTTAGTGAGGGTGCCCACGCCGAGACGCCAAGACCACGCCGTAGATCAGCGCGAGGTAAGGCCAGAGCCAGCCCAACCACTGGCTGAGCCCATGAAAGTGGCTGTAGCGGCTTTGCTCCCACAACTGCAGCGACTGGTCCAGGTAGGGGCTGTCGGGCGCCTGGTTGAGCAGCCCCAGCGAAAACGCCAGCGCCAAGAGCATCAACACCGCGCAAGTACGCCGGGGCAACGCCAGCGCCAGCAAGGCCAGCACCGCTGCCGCCAGGCCGCCGGCCACCACCTGCGGCGCCAGCCAGGCCCAGGCGTGCGCCGGGCCGTAGGTGAGCCCGGCCGACACGCCCCCTGCGCCGAACGCGCCCACACAAAAAAACAACCAATACCAAAGGCGCTGCCGCAGCGTGGCCAACACGGCGTAACCCAGCAGGCAAGGCACCAGCAGGCTGAAAGCCACACACACGGCGGTGCCCAGCGCGCTGAGTTCGTTCAAGGCCGGTGGGTCGGTGGGCAACCAGGCAGCAAACGGGGTGTCCACCAGGGTTTCGCCCAACCACACCTCAACCCGTTGCCACACCTGCCCCAAGCCAAACGGCAACGAGGATGGGTACAGCAACGCCGGAGGCCACAGGGCCAGCAACACCAGCGCGCCACGCGAATCGGGCACGAACACGCGCTGACGGAAATCGCTCCAGCGCGCGATGGCGCCCCAGCGCCCCAGCGCCAGCGCCAGCGTGGCCCCCAGCAAAGCACCGGCGGCATTGAGCAGCCAGTCCACGTTGGAGGGCACCCGCTGAGGCAAGTAGCTTTGGGCCGCCTCCAAACCCAGGGACAGCAACGCCGGCAACACCGCTCCCGCCAACAGCGCCAGCGCGCGTGCACCCCGCCGCCACCCGGCCCAGGTGATCAGAAACCCCAGCGGCACATAGCCGGCCAGGTTGGCCAGCACGTCCTTGAGCGTCCAGTACCGGGGCCAGGGCGCCCACAGGTAGTCCCACGGCGACACGCCTTGGTCGCGCCAACTGTGGAAAGGGTAGAGGCTGGCGTACACCACCAGGGCCACGTACCACAGCGCCAGCAGCAGCGCAAAGCTGTGCTGACCGTCGTGGCGGTCGCTTGGCATGGCCGTCAGAAGGGCTTGACCACCACCAGCACCACTGCAGCCACCAGCATCAGCACCGGCGCTTCGTTGAACCAGCGATACCACACATGGCTGCGGCGGTCTTCACCCGCCACAAAGCCCTTGAGCATGCGCGCACACAGGTGGTGATAGCCCACCACCACCAGCACGATCAGCAGCTTGGCGTGCATCCAGCCGTTGCCGGGGCCTCGGCCAATGCCATAACCCAGCCACAACCACAGCCCCAAGGCCAGCGCCGGCACCGCCAGCAGGGTGGAAAAGCGCAACAACTTGCGCGCCATGGTGAGCAGGCGCTCGCGCTCTGCCACGCTCTCGGGTGGCACCATGGCCAGATTGACAAAGATGCGCGGCAAGTAGAACAGGCCGGCAAACCAGCTGGCCACAAAAACGATGTGAAAGGATTTGACCCAAAGCATCGGGGCAGTGTAGCCAAGC
>DASUIK010000047.1:0-3575 GCA_036279795.1 Burkholderiaceae bacterium
AGGGCCCAACACACGTGGGCCGCACCGGGATGCTCAGCGCGCAGGGCTGCGACAACGTCTTGTGCGCCCGCACGTCCATCCATCGGCTGCACGCAGGCGATGAAGCGACTCTTCTTGATGACAAGCTCGTGGTGAACGGCAAAGGCCAGCGTTTGCGTCATGGGGGAGCGAGCTTAACTGAGTGCCTTTCTCGATCAGATGTGATCCGTTCGAGCCAGTGGTAGGCTGGTGACGGAAGATTACTGGTCAAATATTGCAAAATTTTCATATTTTTGGCATATTGATCACAACCGCTCCGTCCAAGAGTGCGGTCTCAGGGAGTTTCATGATGAATCGGTTTGCTCAGGTACGGCAGTCTGCCGTGGCGCGTTGGTGCGGGACGGTGTTGGCGGTGGCGGTGGTGGCCTTGGGCCTCCCGGGTACGTTGTTTGCACAGCATTGGGGTCAGCGCACCTTGTTTGCCACTTACCCCATTCCTGTTCACGTTGAGGGGCCGACCAAAGGGTTGTTTGTTCAGGTGGTGCAAGAGGCTGTTGCCCTTGCCAAGTTGCCTGCGGTCCACGTGGAGGTGTATCCACCCCTGCGCGCAGTGCGAAGCCTGGCAGTGGGCGAGGCCGATGCCCTGTTTCCAGCGTTGGACATCTATTTTGAGCCCGGCAAACCCGTTGTCCGATCCACAGAGTCGCTCGATTGCAAAGAGGATTTTGTGTTCACCCGCAAAGGGACGCCGGCGCTCAATACGATAGATGCATTGCGCGGCAAACGTGTGGGCATCACCCGTGGCTACCCTTACTCTCGCGAGGTGACCGACAACACATCTTTTGTGATCGAGGAGGCCATGTCCGACGAAACCAACATCCGCAAGTTGGTGGCGGGTCGGATTGACGCGTTTGTGCTCGACGAGAAAACCGGTATCAAGGCATTCGAGGCATTGGGTTTGACGACCGAAATGCAGTACAACCCCAGCCGACCTGTGTCTCGGCAGGAGGTGTATGTGGCATTTAAGGATTCGCCTGAAGGGCGTGTCATGGCCAAACACTTTTCCGATGGCTTGCGCCAGCTCAAGGCCAGTGGGCGCTACCAAACCATCACCAAAGGCATCACCTTTGGCGGTGGTTGTGCCGGGCGCTGACGTGGGTGCCTTGGCAGTGTGCCGGAGAGGCATCTGGGCATTGCTCGCCGGATGGTTGTGGGGTGCGGCATGGGCCGGTCCTGTCTCGTCGTTGGAAGTGCCTCCTCAGCGAATCGAGTTCGCCACCTACCCCATACCTGTCCACGTCGAAAGCGAGCGAGAAGGCTTGTTCATCGAGCTGATGCGCGAGGTCGCCGCTACGGCCCGCTTCTACCCATTTCACATCGAGGTCATGCCCCCGCCACGTGCGCTGCGTGGACTGATGACTTCAAAACACGACGCTGTTTTTCCTGCCCTCGACAGCCTGTTTGAGTCCGGCCAGGCCATGGTACGTACCGTCGAGCCCATCGACTGCAAGGAAGACTTCGTGTTCACCGCCAGAGGCACACCGCTGTTGCGCAGTCTGGCCGATTTACGTGGAAAGGTGGTGGGCATCACCCACGGTTATCCGTATTCGCGTGAGGTCATGGCGGCCAATGGCCACACGCTGGAGGTGGCGGCCTCCGATGAGCTCAACTTGCGCAAGTTGGTGGCCGGCCGCATCGATGCTTTTGTGCTCGACGAGAAAACCGGTGTGAAAGCCGCGCAGGCGCTGGGCCTCGGCGCCGCGGTGCAGTACGATGGCATGGCACCGGTCTCGCGTCAGGACGTTTACGTCGCCTTTGCTGCGACCGAACGCGGGCGCGAGTTGGCTGGGCGCACCTCGGAGGCCTTGCGCCAGCTCAAGGCCAGCGGCCGTTACCAGGCCATCACCCATGGCATCACGTTCATGCGGGGGTGTGGCGGGCGGTGATGGCGCCACCCTCTGCGTGTGTTTTACAGTGCGGCCTCGGGCGGGCCACGTTGGAACTGCCCAACGCCGGAGACCACATGCCCACGCCTTCACCTTCCGCCTCGATCGAACCCGTAGCCCACAAACACGTCGCCTGCCGGCTGGTGGTGCTGGGCACCGGCGGCACCATCGCCGGGCGTGCCCGGGCAGCGGGCGACAACGTCGGCTACACCGCCGGTGAAGTCGGGGTGGCCGATTTGCTGGCCGGCGTGTCCGCCATGGCAGGCCGCTTGCCCGCACTCGCCGGGTGGGCCTTGGAGGCCGAACAGGTGGCCCAGATCGACAGCAAAGACATGGGGCCTGTGGTTTGGCGTGCCTTGCTGGAACGTGTGGCCCACCACCTGGCGAGACCCGACGTTGCCGGGGTGGTCGTCACCCACGGCACCGACACGCTGGAGGAAACGGCTTGGCTGCTGCAGGCCGTTTTGTCGCCTGCCAAGCCGGTGGTGTTGGCCTGTGCCATGCGTCCGGCCACGGCGCTTGTTCCCGATGGGCCACAAAACCTCATGGATGCCCTGTGTGTGGCGGTGGAGCCCGGTGCCCGTGGTGTGGTGGCGGTGTGTGCCGGCAAGGTCCACCAGGCCCGCCATGTGCAGAAGGTACACACCTACCGGCTGGACGCTTTCGATTCGGGCGATGCCGGTCCGCTGGGCTGTCTGGAGGAAGGGCGCTTGCGCCAATGGCAGGCATGGCCCGAGGCGGCCACACCGAGCCGTCCACTCGCGTCGGTGTTGGCCGCCACGGCCTGGCCCCGCGTGGAGCTGGTCACCAGCCATGCGGGTGCCGATGGGGCGGTGGTGCGTGCGTTGCTGGCCGCGTCGCACATGGGCACGCCCTTGCGTGGCCTGGTGGTGGCCGGCACCGGCAACGGCACGCTGCATGCCGACCTGCAGGACGCGCTGGAGCAGGCGCGGGCCGCCGGTGTGGTGGTGTGGCGAGGCACCCGGTGCGCCTACGGGCAGGTGGTGCCCGGCCCCTACGACGCCTGGCCCGACACCGGGGGCTTGTCGCCGGTCAAGGCCCGCCTGAGCCTGATGCTCGAACTGATGGACTGACCCATGTTGACTGCCCTTGCTGCCCACCCCTGGGCCTATCCCATGCTGGAGGTGGTCCACATCCTGGGCATTGCCCTGCTGCTGGGCAACCTGCTGCTGCTGGAGTTGCGGGTGTTCGGCCTGGGAGCGGCCTTGCCGGCCGAGCCGCTGGCCCGCCTCAGCTTGACCCTGGCAGGGCTGGGTTTTGTGCTGGCTGCGGTGTCTGGCCTGACCATGTTTGGCACCATGCCCGGAGAACTGTTGGCCAACCGCGTGTTCACAGCCAAGATGCTGTTGATCACGCTGGCCGGTTGCAACGCCGCCTGGTTCCACGGTCGCGGATCGCTGCAGAAGCTGGACGGCATGGCCCGCGCGCTGATGGCGCTGTCCACCGTCATCTGGCTGCTGGTGCTCACCTGCGGCCGCTGGATTGGCTACACATGATGAAGGAGAACCTCATGCTCAGACGCGACGTATTGCGCACCGCCGGTGCACTGGGGCTGGTGGGCAGTGTGCCCGTGGCATGGGCGCACCACGGCTGGAGCAGCTTCGATCAGGAGCGCCCGATGTACCTGGC
>DASUIK010000048.1:0-3173 GCA_036279795.1 Burkholderiaceae bacterium
GGCGTGACCTTCTGGCCCAGCAAGGTGCCGTCGGCATCGCGGTACTGCCAGCTTTCACCGCTGGCCTTCTTTTGCGCCTCGTGGTAGCTGCGCACGCGCTGGGCGGCCGATTGCAAGGCTTCACGCTGCTCGGCGGGCAGGGCATCGAAGGCGGCCTTGAAGTCGGCCTGCGACAGTTCCAGCTGCGCCACCGACGTGGCCTGCAGCCCGTCGAAACGTGCGGTGTAGTCCAGCACGGCGGCGTCACCGCGTTGTTTCACGTCGGCCAGGATGTCGGCCACCCGCTGCTCGATGCCGGCATCGGTGTCGGCCGACCAATGCTGCAAGGCCTTGACACGGACCTCGAAGTCGGGTTGGGCGGTGGACAGGCGAACGGGCTGGGCGGACATGGCAGGAGGCTTTCAGGCGGGCTGGGCCGCAGTGGCAAAGGCTTCGATGATGGGTTTGATGGTGGCGCGCTTGAGCTTGAGCGCGGCCTGGTTGACCACCAGGCGCGAGCTGATGTCCATGATGCGCTCGACCTCAACCAGGTGGTTGGCCTTGAGCGTGTTGCCGGTGGACACCAGATCGACGATGGCGTCGGCCAGGCCGGTCAGCGGCGCCAGCTCCATGCTGCCGTAGAGCTTGATCAGGTCCACGTGCACGCCCTTGGCGGAGAAGAACTCGCGTGCGATGGCCGTGTACTTGGTGGCCACGGTCAGGCGCGAGCCCTGGCGCACGGCCGACGCGTAGTCGAAATCGGCGCGCACGGCCACGCTCATGCGGCACTTGGCGATGTTCAGGTCCAGCGGCTGGTACAGGCCACCAGCCGCCCCGCCCCACTCCGCCTGGTGCTCGATCAGGGTGTCCTTGCCGCACACGCCGAGGTCGGCACCGCCGTACTGCACGTAGGTGGGCACGTCGGAGGCGCGCACGAGCACGACCTGCACGTCGGCGCGGTTGGTGGGCAGGATGAGCTTGCGCGACTTCTCCGGGTCTTCCAGCACCTCGACGCCGGCGGCCTTGAGCAGAGGCAAGGTCTCTTCGAAAATGCGGCCTTTTGAAAGCGCCAGGGTGACCATTTCGGGCTTCATGGCTTCACCCTTTCGATGTCGGCGCCCAAGGCGCGCAGCTTGTTTTCCATGCGGTCGTAGCCCCGATCCAGGTGGTAGATGCGGTCCACCGTGGTTTCGCCATCGGCCACCAAACCGGCAATCACCAGGCTGGCGGAAGCACGCAGGTCGGTGGCCATGACGGTGGCACCCGACAGGCGCGGCACACCGGTGATCAGCGCCACCTTGCCCTCCACCTGGATGTCGGCGCCCAGGCGCTGCAGCTCCTGCACGTGCATGTAGCGGTTTTCAAAAATGGTCTCGGTGACCTTGCTGGCGCCCTGCGCGACCACGTTGAAGGCCATGAACTGCGCCTGCATGTCGGTGGGGAAACCCGGGTACTCGGTGGTGCGGAAGGTCTGCGCCTTCAGCGCGCCCGCGCCCGGCGAGGCCACACGCACGCCGTCGCTCACCGATTCGACCGTGACACCGGCATCGCGCAGCTTGTCGATCACAGCGTCCAGGTGGTCGGCACGCGCGGCCTTGAGCACCGCGTCGCCACCGGCCGCGGCCACGGCACACAAAAACGTGCCGGCCTCGATGCGATCGGCCACCACCTGGTGTTCGCAGCCGTGCAGGCGGCCCACGCCCTGGATGCGAATGCGGTGCGTGCCATGGCCTTCGATCTGTGCACCCATCTTGATGAGCATCTCGGCCAGGTCCACCACCTCGGGCTCTTGCGCCGCGTTTTCCAGCACGGTTTCGCCCTCGGCCAGACAGGCGGCCATCATGAGGTTTTCGGTGCCGGTCACGGTCACCATGTCGGTGCTGATGCGTGCGCCCTGCAGGCGGGTGCGGCCGGTGGGCAACGAGGCCTCGATGTAGCCGTGCTCCACCGCGATCACCGCGCCCATGGCCTGCAGGCCTTTGATGTGCTGGTCCACCGGGCGCGAGCCGATGGCACACCCCCCGGGCAACGACACGCGTGCGTGGCCAAACCGTGCCAGCAGCGGGCCCAGCGCCAGGATGGAAGCGCGCATGGTCTTGACCAGCTCGTAGGGCGCCTCAGGTTTGTCGAGTGCGCCGGCGTTCAGCAACACCTTGTCGCTGTCGGCCGGATCGCGTTCGGCGGTCACGCCCATGTTGCGGATGAGCTTGAGCATGGTGCTCACGTCCTGCAAGGCCGGCACGTTGTGCAGGGTCACGGCATCAGCCGTGAGCAGGGCGGCGCACAGCTCAGGCAGAGCCGCATTCTTGGCGCCCGACACCTGAAGTTCACCATGCAGGCGGTTGCCACCGCGGATACGCAGTTGGTCCATGCTCAGGCCTTCCCCGCCTGCGCCCATTCGGCCGGCGTGTGGGTTTTCATGGACAGGGCGTGCACCTCGTCGGTGTGCATGCGGCTGCCCAGCGTGGCATACACCCGCTGGTGGCGCTGGATGGCGCGTTTGCCTTCGAACTCGGACGAGACGATCACGGCCGACCAGTGTCGGCCGTCGCCCGTGACTTCGATGTGCTCACAGCGCAGCCCGGCGCTGATGATGGCTTGCAGTTCTTCGGCGGTCATAAATCCCTGGAAACTCAGTGTCTGATTTTGTAGCCCGTGCGCAGCAGGTGCAGCGCCACAGCACTGACCACGGCAAAGGCGGTGGCCACGATGGACAGGCTCAACCAGGGCGAGGCGTCGCTGACACCAAAGAAGCCGTAGCGGAAGCCGTCGATCATGTAGAAAAACGGGTTGAGGTGGCTCACACGCTGCCAGAACTCGGGCAGCGAATGGATGGAATAGAACACGCCTGACAAAAACGTCAGGGGCATGATGAGGAAGTTCTGGAACACGGCCATCTGGTCGAATTTCTCGGCCCACAAACCCGCGATCAGGCCCAAGACGCCCAGCAAGCCCGCGCCCAGCAAGGCAAACACCACGATCCACAGCGGAGCCACCCAGGTGGGGCGGCCAAACCAGGCGGTGACCAGCAACACGCCCGCGCCCACCACCAACCCACGTACCACCGACGAGCCCACGTAGGCCACGAACCAGGCACGGTGTGACAGCGGCGTGAGCAGCAGGAACACCAAGTTGCCCATCATCTTGCTCTGGATGAGGCTGGACGAGCTGTTGGCAAAAGCGTTTTGCAACAC
>DASUIK010000049.1:0-11757 GCA_036279795.1 Burkholderiaceae bacterium
GCTTGGGTCAGGCCGTGGGCTTGCAGGCGCTGAGCAATCTCGGCGGGCGTGTGTTCGTAGGGAAAGAGGTACTCCACCGCCTCGAAACCGTCTTGGGCGGCGGCGGCAAAACGGTCGAGGAAGGGCACCTCGGTGTACATCATCGAAAGGTTGGCGGCAAAGCGTGGCATGGCTTGTTTTTGGGTTACCAGGGCGCGTTGAAGTGGGCGCGCAGGTCGTTGATCTGGGTATCGGTTAGGGGCGTCGGACGGCGTTCGGAGAGCAGCCACAGCCGGGCCGTTTCTTCCAGCTCCTCCAGCAGCGCCATGGCACTGGACGGGTTGGTGTGCCACACCGTGGGGCCGAGGCGCTCCAGCATCACGGCGCGGATGGGACGCTCGGCCTGTTGGATGGTGGCTGCGACCGCGTCGGCCACCGAGGCCGAGCCGGGCACACCGTAGGGAATCAGCGGCACGTGGCCGACCTTCATGACTTGATAAGGCGTGATGGGGGGCAGGATGTCCTCGTCACGCCACACGCCTTGCAGGGTGAGGGCGACCAAGTGGGTGGAGTGGGTGTGCAGCACACACCGCGCCTCGGGCGCGGCGGCGTAGATGCGGCGGTGCAGTTGCAAGGTTTTGCTGGCACGCGCGCCGCCAAGCTGTTCGCCGCTGTCGCTCACCCAGGCCAGTTGCTCGGCGTCCAGGAAGCCCAAACAGGCGTCGGTGGGGGTGATGAGGTAACCGCCGCCTTCTTCGGCCGACAGGTGCACGCTGATGTTGCCGGCAGTGGAGTGCACGTAGCCGCGCTGGAACAGCGAGGCGCCCACGCGCACGATCTCGGCCCGCACGCGGGCCTGGGCTGGCGGCACCACGGCTGGGTTCACAAGGCCACCCCGGCTTGTTGCAGGGCCTGGGCAAAAAAGTCGGGGCCACCGAAGTTGCCCGACTTGAGCGCCAGCAGCATGGGCTCGCCGTTGCCGGGCAGGGCGGCCTGGGTCCAGGGCACGCCGGGACAGATGGGCGCGCCGATGCGCAGTTGTGCCACCTGCAAGGTCTGCACCACGGCGCCCGATGTTTCACCGCCGGCCACCACCAGGCGGCGCACACCAACGGCCACGAGACCTTGCGCGATGTGCGCCAGAGCATGTTCCACCAGCTCACCGGCGGCCTGCACGCCGAGTGCGGCTTGCACGGCTTTCACGCTCTCGGGCGCTGCGGTGGCGTAGACCAGCACCGGGCCTTGCGCCAGCGCCGCACGGGCTTGGGCCAGCACGCCTGTGGCGGTTTGTGTGCCTTGGTGGAGCGCCAGCGGGTCGATGTGCAAGGCTGTGCGACCAGCGGTGCGCCACACGGCTACCTGGGCATTGGTGGCTTCGGAGCAAGAGCCGGAGAGCACGGCGGCAGGGCCGCTCACGCTGTCCAGCATGGCCGCGCTGTCGGTGGGGGTGAACCAGCCGCGCCGCGCGTAGGCCGGTGGCAGGCCCAGGGCCACGCCGGAACCGGCGGTCAGCAGCGGCAGCTCAGCGCAGGTCTCGCCTAGGGTCAGAAGGTCGCTGTTGTTCACCGCGTCTGCTACAGCGATACGCATGCCTTCAGCACGCAAGGCAGCGACGCGTTCGCCTGCGCTGGCCGCATTACCGAGGTGGTCGTAGCGCAGCAAACCCACTTTCTGGGCGGTCTGAGCTTGCAACACGCGCACCAGGTTGGCGTCCGTCATGGGCGTGAGCGGGTGGTTGCGCATGCCCGAGTCGCTGAGCAACTGGTCGCCCACAAACAGGTGGCCACGGAAAACGGTGCGGCCGTTTTCGGGGAAGGCCGGGCAGGCGATGGTGAAATCGGTGCCCAGGGCATTCATCAGCGCGTCGGTGACGGGGCCGATGTTGCCTTCGGCGGTGGAGTCGAAGGTGGAGCAGTACTTGAAGTAGATTTGCCGCGCGCCGCCCGCCTGCAGCGCGCGCAGCGCCGCCATGCTCTGGGCCACCGCGTCGGCCGGGGCGATGGTGCGGGTCTTGAGCGCGATGACCACCGCATCGGCCTCGGGCAGATCGCCCTCGGGCACACCCAGCACCTGCACCGTGCGCATGCCGGCACGCACCAGCATGCTGGCGACGTCGGTGGCGCCGGTGAAGTCGTCTGCGATGACGCCCAGGATCATGCTGTTTCCTTCGCAGTGGGCAATTCAAGCCCGGCCAGTTGGGCGTAGTACTTGACCACGGCCGAGTCGTCTTCACCGCCCAGGCCCATGGCGGCGGTGGACAGGTAGAGCTGGTGCGCGGTGGCGGCCAGGGGCAGCGGGAATTTGAGCGCGCGCGCGGCGTCCAGCACGATCCCTAAGTCCTTCACGAAGATGTTGACGGCCGACAGCGGCGTGTAGTCGCCGTCCAGGATGTGCGGCACGCGGTTTTCGAACATCCAGCTCATGCCGGCGCTGTTGCAGATCACCTCGTAGAGCTGGCGTGGGTCGGCACCGGCCTTGATGCCGAGCGCCATGGCCTCGCAGGCGGTGGCGATGTGCACACCGGCCAGGTGCTGGTTGACCATCTTGACGGTGGAGCCGACACCGGCCGCATCGCCTAAGCGGTAGACCTTGCCCGCAAAGGCGTTCAGCAGATCGCCCGCAGCGGCAAAGGCTTCGGGCTTGCCGGATGCCATCACCGTCATCTGGCCCGCAGCGGCCTTCTTGGCGCCACCCGACACCGGGCCGTCGATCAGGAACACACCGTGCTCGGCCAGGCGCGCTTCCCATTGGGGCGGCAGGGCCGGGTCCACCGTGGCAGATGTCACCACCACCGCGCCTTTTTTCAGCAGCGGCGCGATGCCCTGTGCGCCAAACAACACGTCTTCGGTTTGTGCGGCATTGACCACCAGCACCAGCACCACGTCGCAATGGGGCGCCAGTTCAGCAGCGCTGGCGACGGCGCGGCCACCGGCCTGCTCGAAGGCGGTGCGGGCTTCCGCGCGGGGGTCGCAGCCCCAGGTGGGCACACCGTTGCGCAGGGCCGAGAGGGCAGCACCCATGCCCATGGAGCCGAGGCCGATCACGCCCAGTGTGGGCGCGGAGGGGGAAGTCATGTGTTGTCCTTGTCTTGGGGTTGGGCCAGCAGCGCATCCAGCGCCCGCCGTATGGGCGGGGCAGCGTGTTCGATGCGGTGTGCGGCGTTGCTCATGTGGCGCATGGCCGCCTCGCGGGCGGCGGGTACGTCGCCGCGCATCACGGCGGCGGCGATGGCGCGGTGTTCTTCGCGCACCTGCACCATGTACTCGCTGTCCATGGCTTCATTGGTGCGGGTCACGCGCATGGCGTCGCGCTGGTACTGCTCCAGAAAACCCAGCAGGCGTTCGAACTGCGGGTTCTCGGTGGCGCGCGCGATGCTGCGGTGGAATTCGAGATCGGCCTCCACACCTTCGGCGCCGTGGGGCGGGCAGGCTTCGAGGGTGGCCAGCGCGGCGCCGATGGCACGGGCTTTGTCCGGGGTGATGCGGGCGGCGGCCAGGGCGGCCACGTCGGCCTCCAAGCCACGGCGGACCTCCACCACGTGCAGCACGGCTTCCATGGAATGCAGCACGGTGGGGTCGAAGGCGAGGGCTCGCGCCTGGGTTCGGGGCGCCACGAAGACGCCGGCACCCTGGCGCGAGGTGAGCATGCCGACCGATTTGAGCCGGCTCACAGCCTCTCGCACCACGGTGCGCGACACACCGTATTGCTCCGACAGCTTCTGTTCGGTGGGCAGGCGCTCGTCGGGCGCGAGTTCGCCCGACTCGATGCGTTGCATGAGCAAGGCCGCCAGTTTGTCGGTCAACCGCTCCGGGGCCTGCAGGGGCTCCACCGCGCCGGCACTGGGGTTCAGGCTCATGGCTGGCTGGGATTTTGTCGGGTCATGTGGTCATCATACAAATTTGACCCACCTGTTTTTCTAGTGGTTTACCCCAGCAGGGGCGGAAGCTCAGGGGGTGTGTGAGACTGTTTGGAACAGTCTGTTGTGGGCGGTCAGCCACGCTTCGGCGCGCGCCGTGCAGTGTTCGCTGGGGTGAAAGTCCGGCTGGAAGTAGCGCTGCCAGGGCGTCAGGCTGCTGCGCAACAAGCCGCCTGAGGCGAACAGGTGAACCCAGGCGCTGCGCCAGGTGGCCAGGCGCCAGAGTTGGCGGCCGTGATGGCGAGTGCGTGGCGCGGGTCCTGCCCCTGGAGCTGGACCAGGCGGGCGGCGGCACGGGCTTCCCAGCGGTTGACCAGACCCCAGGTGATCAGATGGCGGTTGAACCGGGCGTGTAAGTGGCGGTGGGTGGCTTCCTGGCCGATGAAGCCTTGCAGTTCGGCGCGCATTGTGGCGGCCTGCGCTGGGGGCAAAGCCTTTGCGCCGTTTCGCACGGCGTCGATGAAAAACTGCTCACCGATGGGAAAACTCAACGACAAGGCATTGAAGAACGCACTCAGGAACGCATCGCCATCGCACCAGTGGCGTGGCAGCGGCGGTTCCAGGTCGATCAGCAGGCGCCGTGCGGTGGGGGTGTCGATGAGGGCTCCGGCGTGTGAGGTGGTCAGGTGCCTGCCGCGGCGAGCGACACGACCTGGTTGCGGCCATGCTGTTTGGCTTGGTACATGGCCTGGTCCGCGCGGTGCAGGGCATGTTCAGGCAATTCACCCGGCACACAGAGGGTGCTCCCAATGCTGACGGTGAGGCTGACGGGCCCATGTTCGGTGAGCAGGGGTTGGGTGGCTACGGCCGAACGCAGGCGTTCGGAGACCCGTTGCACGTCTTGTGGCGGGGTATGTGGCAGGAAAATGGCGAACTCTTCGCCACCCATGCGGCCCAGCACGTCTTCCTTGCGCAGGCACGGCGTGGCAATGGACACAAAGTGGCGCAGCATGGCATCGCCCACCTGGTGGCCGTAGCGGTCATTCACCTGCTTGAAGTGGTCCAGGTCCAGCAGCAACACCGGCAGGGCGGTTTGGGTGCGCCGTGCCAGGCTGCCCGCCTTTTCCAGCAAATCGAGGAAGGCACGGCGGTTGTAGACGCCGGTGAGCGAGTCTTTTTCGGCCAGCCGGCGCAGCTCGACGGTGATGCTTTCGTTGACGAGCATGGCCACGCAAAACGCCAACAGGATCAGTGCCACGATGGCTTCAAGCACCACGAATTGCGACAGCCGCGAGGCGATATCCTCGTCATGCCAGATGGTGGTGCCCAACTTGAAGAGCCACGGGCGGAGCAGCAAGAAGCCGCCATGCGCTCCACATGCGATGGCCATGAGTCGACGCGCAGGAAATTGCTTGAGACCCTGATGCGCCAGCGCCCACGCGCTGCCCAGGTACAAAAGTCCCGACACCGTACTGGCCAGCAAGACGCGCGCGCCCAAGTTGGGGTGCCCCAGTGTGAAGTACAGACCGATTGCGGCAGTCAGACCGGTGCCCACCAGGGGGTAAACCGTGTGGAGCCTGGGCAATCCGACGTGATCGCGGGCCCCTGCCAAATTGAGGTAACCGCCCCAAAAAATGCAGACCATGGTCACGCCAACTGCCATGGGATCGGCGGTGTCGCGCCGCAAGAGCAGCAAGGCCGAGACGACAAAACCGACCACATAACACAGCAACCAGTAGAACAGGCCTGGAATGCGACGGTTGAAATGCCATACCGCGAACATGACCAGACACATCATCCCCATGAGGACGGTGGTGACGGTGAGCAGTGTGGGGGAATGCACGGTGTGAAATTGTAAAAGGGCCAGCAGGCGTGACCGGCTGTGCCGTGCGTAAAAAAAAGCGACCCGGGCTGCCCGGGTCGCGGTTCGATTGGGGCTGGCTCAGCGTGCCAGCAGCGGCACGATCAGCAAGGCCACGATGTTGATGATCTTGATGAGCGGATTCACGGCAGGGCCGGCGGTGTCCTTGTAGGGGTCGCCCACGGTGTCACCGGTCACGGCGGCCTTGTGCGCCTCACTGCCCTTGCCGCCGTGGTGGCCGTCTTCAATGTACTTTTTGGCGTTGTCCCAGGCACCGCCGCCGGTGCACATGGAAATGGCCACGAACAGCCCTGTGACGATGGTGCCCATGAGCAGACCGCCCAGCGCCTTGGGGCCCAGCAGTACGCCCACGAGGATGGGCACCACCACCGGCAGCAGACTGGGGATGATCATTTCCTTGATGGCGGCACTGGTCAGCATGTCCACTGCCTTG
This sequence comes from Burkholderiaceae bacterium, assembly GCA_036279795.1. Lineage (GTDB taxonomy): Bacteria > Pseudomonadota > Gammaproteobacteria > Burkholderiales > Burkholderiaceae_C > Hydrogenophaga. Next base: position 6,151 of record DASUIK010000049.1, read on the forward strand.
CCGTATTCGGGCTTGGCCGTGCCGTCCATGATGCCCTTGATTTCACTGAACTGGCGGCGCACCTCCACCACCACTGAGCCGGCCGCGCGGCCCACGGCTTCCATGGCCATGGCGCCGAACAGGTAGGGGATCAGACCACCGATGAACAGGCCGATGATGACCATGGGGTCGCTCAGATCGAAGCTGATCTTGTGGCCGTAGGTTTCCAGCTTGTGGGTGTAGTCGGCGAACAACACCAGCGAGGCCAGGCCGGCCGAGCCGATCGCGTAGCCCTTGGTGACGGCCTTGGTGGTGTTGCCCACGGCGTCCAGCGGGTCGGTGATGTCGCGCACGCTGCTGGGCAACTCGGCCATCTCGGCGATGCCACCGGCGTTGTCGGTGATGGGGCCGTAGGCGTCCAGCGCCACCACAATGCCGGCCATGCTCAGCATCGACGTGGCGGCAATCGCAATGCCATAGAGACCGGCCAGGCTGTAGCTCACCATGATGGCGATACACACAAACACCACCGGCCAGGCCGTGGAACGCATGGACACGCCCAGCCCAGCGATGATGTTGGTACCGTGGCCGGTGGTGGAGGCTTGCGCGATGTGTTGCACAGGCTTGTACTGCGTGCCGGTGTAGAACTCGGTGATCCACACCAGCGCGGCGGTGAGGATGAGACCCACGGCGCAGGCGCCGAACAGCTTCATGTGGGTGCCGGCGCCCATGGCGTCGGCAGGCATCACGGTGATGGTGACGAAATAGAAAGCAATGAGCGACAGCAGGCCCGCTACGGCCAGGCCTTTGTAGAGGGCTGGCATCACGTTCTTCATGCCCGGGCTGGCCTTGACCACGAAGCAGCCGATGATGGATGCGATGATGGACACGCCACCCAGCACCAGCGGATAGAGCACCGCCTGCATAGGCGCTGCCGCCACCATCAGGGCGCCTAGCACCATCGTCGCGATCAGCGTCACGGCGTAGGTCTCGAACAGGTCGGCCGCCATGCCGGCGCAGTCGCCCACGTTGTCGCCCACGTTGTCGGCGATCACCGCCGGGTTGCGCGGGTCGTCTTCGGGGATGCCGGCTTCCACCTTGCCCACCAGGTCGGCGCCCACATCGGCGCCCTTGGTGAAGATGCCGCCACCCAGGCGGGCAAAAATCGAAATCAGCGAGGAGCCGAAGGCGAACCCGATCAGCGGGTTGAGCATCTTGGCCAGGTTGGAGGCCGGGTTGAGGTTGCCATTGCCCACCAGGAACCAGAAGAAGCCCGCCACGCCCAACAGGCCCAGGCCCACCACCAGCATGCCGGTGATGGCGCCACCGCGAAAGGCCACGTCCAGTGCCGGGCCGATGCCGCGGGTGGCGGCCTGCGCGGTGCGCACGTTGGCACGCACGGAGATGTTCATGCCGATGAAACCACAGGCCCCCGACAAGACCGCGCCCAACACGAAGCCCACGGCGGTTTGCCCATCGAGAAAGATGCCAATGAGCACCGCCAGCACCACGCCCACGATGCCAATCGTTTTGTATTGGCGGGCCAGGTAAGCGGCAGCGCCGGCCTGGATGGCGCCAGCGATTTCCTGCATGCGGGCGTTGCCCGCGTCCTGAGAAAGAATCCAGCTGCGCGACCACAAACCGTAGACCACAGCCACCAACGCGCACACAAGCGCAAAAATCAGCGCGGATTGACCAACCATAAGAAGATTCTCCTGCTCGATTTGACTTGGAGGGGGCAACGCTTTGAGGTTCACCCCCGCTGCGTTGCTTCCTCGCGTCCGTTCCATGCCGGGGGCACGGGGCAGGGCGATTGGCCAACGCTCCGAATTTAGCGGCAAACCACACTGCTTGACAGTGTTGCGGCGCAGCAAGTCAGCTTCGTGTCGGTAAAATCAGGGTTAATCCCGGGCGAAGCTGTCGCCTGCGGCTCAGTTTTCCGTGTTCCCAAAAACCCATCAGAGACTTTTTATGTCCCTCGACAACGTCACCCCGGGCAGCAAGGTGCCCGAAGCCTTCAACGTCATCATCGAAATCCCGATGAACGCCGACCCGATCAAGTACGAGGTCGACAAGGAAACCGGCGCCATCTTCGTGGACCGCTTCATGAGCACCGCGATGCACTACCCGACCAACTACGGTTACGTGCCCAAGACCATCTCCGGCGATGGCGACCCGGTGGACGTGCTGGTCATCACTCCCGTCCCTCTGATTCCCGGCGTGGTCGTGCCGTGCCGCGCCATCGGCATCCTGAAGATGACCGACGAAGCCGGTGAAGACGGCAAGGTGCTGGCCGTGCCGGTGGACAAAATCCTGTCGCTCTACACCCAGTGGCAAAAGCCCGAAGACCTGAACCCGATGCGCCTGAAGACCATCGAGCACTTCTTCGAGCACTACAAGGACCTGGAACCCGGCAAGTGGGTCAAGGTGCAGGGCTGGGAAGGTCGTGACGCTGCCCACAAGGAAATCCTGGACGGCATCGCCAATTACGAAAAAGCGCAGAAGGCCTGAGCTCTCGCGCCTTGCTGAAAAAAAGCCCGTGTGGACCGATGTCCACACGGGCTTTTTTGTGCAGCGCTGGCAGGGGGCCTGGTGTGACGCCCCATGCCAACAATGCGCTTATTGCACCTTGGCCTTTTTGCGCAGACCTTCCTGGAACTCGCCCAGGCGCTGCTGGGTCATTTGCTGCGCGATCTGGGGTCGCAGTTCCTCCAGAGGGGGGAGTTGGGCTGCACGGGTGTCGTCCAGGCGGATGATGTGGTAACCAAACTGACTCTTGACCGGGGTGGCGGTCAATTCGCCCTTTTTCAGCTTGGTCATGGCTTCCGAGAATTCGGGCACGTAGCTGGACGCATTGGCCCAGTCGAGGTCGCCACCGTTGGCACCCGATCCGGGGTCCTTGGACTGCTTCTTGGCGATGTCTTCAAAGCTGCCGCCCTTTTGCAGCGACGCAATGATGGCCTTGGCCTCGTCTTCCTTCTCCACCAGGATGTGGCGAGCGCGGTATTCCTGGCCGGCGTTGGCGGCTGCGAATTTGTCGTACTCGGCCTTGATCTCGGCGTCGGTCACCGGGTTCTTCTTCTGGAAGTCAGCGAACAGTTCCCGGATCAGGATGGTTTGAGCTGCCAGCTCCATTTGCGCCTTGTATTCCTTGCTGGCCTTGAGGCCGCGCTTCTCGGCTTCCTGCATGAAGATCTCGCGAGCGATGATCTCTTCCTTGACCTGCGCCTTCAAGGCATCGTCCACCGGACGGCCCGAGCGGGCCACCTGCTCCAGCAACACGTCCACACGCGAGCTGGGCACGGGCTTGCCGTTGACGATGGCGAGGTTTTGCGCGAATGCGGGTGCGGCGAAGGCCAGCACGAGGCCGGTGGCCAAGGTGGTGAGCGTGGATTTCATGGTCAGGGGGAGTTGAGGCAAGCGTGCCTGGGAACAAAAAAGTGGGGCGTCAGGCGCCGGTGGCTGAGGGCAGGATCTCGATGGCGAGGGCGTGCAGCCCAGCGTCCAGAAACGGCCGCAGCGCATCATACACAAGGCGATGGCTGCTCACACGTGTACGGCCGGTAAAGGCGGGGGCGGCAATGCGCACCCGGAAATGGGTGCCAAAACCGGTGCCGTTGCTGCCGGCGTGCCCCATGTGGGCGGCGCTTTCGTCGATCACTTCGAGGGCTGAGGGCATCAGCGTCTCGCGCAGCCGGGTGTCGATGGCTCGGGCGGTGACGGCCAAGCCGGGGGCGGTGGTTTCATTCATGGGGCGGTTTGGTGGCGGCCGTCTCTTCGGTGGCGCTCAGATAGCGTGCGATGTAGATGCCCTGGCCCACGATGAAGACCAGGGGGAACACATAACCCCAAAGCTTGAAGTTCACCCAATCTTCCGTGGAGAAGTTGATGGCCACATAAGCGTTGATGGCGGCCATGAAGGCGAAGTAGCCGACCCAGGCCACGGTGAGTTTGTTCCACACCGGCTTGGGCAACTGCAACTGGCTGCCCAGCAGCATCTGCAGGAAGTTTTTGCCCCAGCCCCACAACGCCACGGCCAGCACCAGGGCCATGCTGCCGTACAGCACGGTGGGTTTCCATTTGATGAAGCGCTCGTCGTGCAGGAGCAGCGTCAGCATGCCGAACACCAGCACCAGCACCAGCGTGACCTTGTGCAGGGTTTGCAGGCGGCGGTCGAGCGCGTAGATGATGCCAGTCTGCACCACGGTGGCGGCCATCAGCACCGCGGTGGCCATGTAAATGTCCTGCAGCTTGTAGGCGCCGACAAACAGCGCGATGGGGAAAAAATCGATCAGGAAACGCATGCGGGGATTATCGGTCGTGGCGAAAGCGCCTCATTTGGGCTTGTGTTCCAGCGAGGCCGAGTTCATGCAATAGCGCAGGCCGGTGGGCGCGGGGCCGTCTTCGAACACGTGGCCCAGGTGGGCGTCGCACTGGCTGCACACGGTTTCCACCCGCATCATGCCGTGGCTGCGGTCCACTTTTTCGGTGATGGCGCCGGGCAGGGCTTCGCTGAAGCTGGGCCAGCCGCAGCCCGAGTCGAACTTGGCGTTGGCTTCGAACAGCTTGGCGCCACAGCAGATGCAGTGGTAGCTGCCGTCAGCCCAGACGTGTTCGTATTTCCCGGTGAAGGCGCGTTCGGTGGCGGCGTGGCGGGTCACTTCAAAGGCCAAAGGCTCCGCGCCCTTCTTGCGCAGCAGCTCGCGCCATTCGTCGTCGGTTTTGTGGATTTTGGTGCTCATGTCGGGCCTCTTGGCGTGGGTCAGGAAGAACAGCTGATCTCGATCTGGTCCGCCCAATCGGGTGGAAAGTCTGCGTGGGACTCAAAGCCAGGGTGTTCGTCAAAGGGCGACTGCAGCAGCGACAGCAGCTGCGACACACCCGAAAAATCCTTGGTTTGCGCTGCGCGTATGGCCAACTCGCCCACATGGTTGCGCAGCACGAATTTGGGATTGGTTTGGAGCATGCGTCGCCCGGTTGGTTCCGCGCCCTGTCCTGCCACGCGTTCCCGGTGGCGTGCCAGCCAGCTGTCGGCAGCCTCGCGGTCCAGAAACATGTCACGCACCGGTTCGTGGTCGCCGTTGGCCACCGCGTGCGACAGCCGGCGCCAGAAGATGGTGTGGTCCACCCTGCCTTGGGCCAGCAGGCGCAGCAGGTCTTCGCACAGGGCACGGTCGCCGTCGTCCGCCTGCAACAGGCCCAGCTTGGCGCCCAGGCGCGCGAACAGCTGGTCGGGGTACACCGTCTTGTAGGACTCCAGCGCGTCCAGCGCCTGCTGCTGGTCATCCATCAGCGGCAGCAGTGCCTGGCCCAGGCAGAAGAGGTTCCAGTAGGCGATGTTGGGCTGGCGGCTGAAGGCGTAGCGTCCCGCGCTGTCGGAGTGGTTGCAGACGTGGCCGGGCACGTACGCATCAAGGAACTGGAACGGGCCGTAGTCGATGGTCAGGCCCAGGATGCTCATGTTGTCGGTGTTCATCACGCCGTGGCAAAAACCCACCGCCTGCCAGTGCGACAGCAGCACCGCCGTGCGCTCGCTCACCGCTTGCAGCAGCGCGGCATACGGGTTGCCCGGCGCCTGCGCACATTCGGGGTAGAAATGTTCGATCACGAAGTCCGCCAGGCGGCGCA
>DASUIK010000050.1:0-21491 GCA_036279795.1 Burkholderiaceae bacterium
CGTGATGAGCGCCCACGCATCCTCCACCCAATCGCACAAGATGGCCCGGGTCTCGCGTGGGTCGATGATGTCCATGATCCCGAACTTCTCTGCCGTGCGGAAGGGCGAGGTCATGTTCAGGTAGAAGGCCTCCAGCTCGGCGCGCTTGGCCGCTGGGTCGGGGGCACCCTCGATCTCGGCCTTGTGCGCGGCCATCACCCCGCCTTCGATGGGGATGGACCCCCAGCGGGCCGACGGCCAGGCGTAGCGCAGGTTGAGCGCTTCGCCGTATTTGGGGCCGTGCAGGGCGCCGGCCATGCCAAAACAGCGGCGCATGAGGATGGACACCCAGGGCGAGGCGCAGTCGTGCAGGGCATCGCCCACGCGGGTGGCGCCCAGCAAGGTGCCGGCCACCTCGGCCTCCAGGCCGGTCTGGTTGCCCGGCTGGTCCACAAAGTTGACCACCGGCAGACCGAACTGGCTGCACAACTTCACATGCCGCTCCATCTTGTAGGCGGCTTGCAGCGTCATGGCGCCGCCCTGCACCTTGGGGTCGTTGGCGATCACGCCCACCGGCACACCGTTCAGTCGGGCCAGCGCGGTGATGACCGAGCCACCTTGGTAGCGCCCGATCTCGAACAACGAACCCTGGTCCATCACGCTGGACAGGATCTTGCGTGGGTCGTAGATCTTGCGCCGGTCGCGCGGGATGGCGTTCTTGAGCCAGTCGTCGGCCCGTTGCGGGTCGTCGCTGGGTGGGGTCACGGGGGCCAGGTGGAACACGCTGCGCGGCAGGTAGCTCAGAAAGCGTTGCACCTGGGCCAGCGCATCGGCTTCGTCTTCCGCCTCGTTGTGCACCAGCGCGCTCTTGCGGTGCACCATGTGGCCACCGAGGTCGTTCTTGTCCACGTCCTGCGCGTAGGCCTGACGCACCACGTGGGGGCCGGCGGCCATCACCTGCGCCTGTTCGCGCACCATCACCGAGAAGTGCGACGACAACACCTTGATCGCGCCCTGACCCGCGCAGGCACCCAAGGCCACGCCCACCACGGGCACGGTCTTGAGCAGCTCGTTCGCAGGCCAGCTCGGGTACTCGGGGATCTTGGTGCCGCCGATCTGCATGAGCAGCTTCACGCTGCCGCCGGCTGAATCGACCAGGCGGATCAGCGGCAGGCGCAGCTGGTGGGCCAAACGCTCGATGTAAATCCATTTGTCGGCGATGGTGGCCTCGGACGAGCCGGCGCGGATGGTGAAGTCGTCGGCGTGCAGCGCCACCTTGCGCCCCTGGATGCGGCCGGTGCCGACGATGGCGTTGGTCGGGTCCAGCCGCTCGAACTGGCCCTCGCGGCTGTAGTGGCCCTTGCCGGCCAGTGCGCCCACCTCGCGGAAGCTGCCGGCGTCGATCAACTGGGTGATGCGCTCGCGCGCGTTCATGCGGCCGCTGGCCTTGAACTTGGCCAGGGCCTCGGGGCCGCCCATGGCCAGGGCGTGGACGCGGCGTTGTTGCAGCTCGGTGAGTTCGGCGGCCCACTCGCCGTCGGGTGCAAAGGTGGTGTGGCTCATTGCGTGTCGATGCCCAGTGCGCCCACCAGGGCGCGGGTTTCTTTCAGTTCGGCTTCGAGGTAGCGGTGCGAGTCCACATAGCCTTTGAAGACGGGTTTGTTGCCCGACTTTTCCACCAGCGCTTTCCACTCGGGCGAGTTGGACACCTGGCGCAAGGCACCGTCCCAGAAGCGGATTTGTTCTGCGTCCACGCCACCCGGCAGCAGCACGCCGTTGTAGCTGGCGTATTCGGCCGCAATGCCCAGCTCGCGCCACGTAGGCACCTCGGCCAGCGGACCGCCGCCACGCTGGGCGGCGCAGCTGACCAGCATGCGCACCTTGCCGGCTTGCGCCAGCGGCACCACGGTGGGGCCTGTGGCGGCCACCAGGTCCACGTGGCCACCCAGCAATGCGGCCATCGAGTCGGCCGAGGAGCGGAAGGGCACCACGGTGAGCTTGGCCACGTCCACGCCGGCCAGCTTGAGCGGCTTGGCCAGCGCCAGGTGCAGGTTGAGCCCGCGTGCCGGCGCCACCGCCATCTTCAGGCTGGCCGGGTCGCGCTTGAGCGCCTGCAACACGTCTTGTGCGGTCTTCAGCGGCGAGTCGCTGCCCACGGCGAACAGCGTGGTTTCCTCCACCAGCATGGCCACCGGCACGAATTCGCGCAGATCGGCCTTGAGCATGCCGGTCACCTGGCCGGCCACCGCGCCGGTGTGGAAGGTCGAGAGGTGGTGTGCGTTGCCCCGGTTGCGCTGCAGTTGCTGCAAGGCCAGCAGGCCGGCGGCACCGGGCTTGTTCTCGGCGATCACGGTTTGCCCGTTCACCAGCTTGAGGCTGTCCAGCCCCTGTTTGATGCCACGCGCGTACAGGTCCACCGAGCCGCCGGGCGCCACGCCAATCACGTAGTTGATGTTCTGGCTGGGTTGCCATCCGGTGGCGCTGTGCCCCAGACCGGGCAGGCCGCTCAGCAGGCCGGCGCCTGCCCACAGGCACTGACGGCGGGTGAGGGTGTGTTGTGGTGTCATGTGTGTCTCCTCAGTGGGGGGCGGGCAGCTTCACGGCGCCGCTCTGGATCAAGGCCTGCTGGCGTTCGGGGCTCAGTTGGAGTTCATCGCGCAGGATGTCGGCGCCGTCGGCGCCCAGGTTGGGCCCGCTGCGGTGCACTGCGCCTGGGGTGCCGGACAACCGAGGCACCACGCCCATTTGGGTGGTATGACCCAGCGTGGGATGGGGCACCTGCTGCAGCATGTGGCGGGCCGCAAAGTGCGGGTCGGCGTAGATGTCGGCAATGGTGTAGACACGGGAGGTCGGCACCTCGGCTTCGCGCAGCATCTGCTCCAGCGTGTTGCCGTTGAAGCCGCGGGTCCAGTTGGCAATGATCTGATCGATGGCCTTCATGTTCTCTGGCCGGCCACGCGCCTGTATGGTCTCGAACCGCAGATCGGTCAACAGCTCGGGCATTTGCATCAAGGCCACCAAACGGCGCCAGGTGGGCTGGCTGTTGGCGGCGATCAACACGAAGCCACCATCTGCCGTCGGGTAGGAGCTGTTCGGCGCCATCGAGGGCAGGTTAGAGCCCTCGCGCTGGGGCACCACGCCCAGCTTGTCGTGCGCCGGCACGATGGGTTCCATCTGGGTGAAGGCGGCCTCGTACAAGGCCACGTCCACCACCTGGCCTTTGCCGCTGGCTTGGCGCGCGTGGATGGCGGCCATGGCGCCGAAGGCGGCGTACACCGACGACAGGTAATCGGTGGTGGCCAGGGCCACGCGGGCCGGTGGGCGGTCGGGGTCGCCCGTCATGTGGCGCACGCCGCCCACGGCCTCGCAGATGGCGCCATAGCCAGGGCGTTCGCTGTAGGGGCCGTCTTGCCCGTAGCCGCTGATGCGCACCATCACCAGGCCTGGGTTGCGGGCCGACATCGCCTCATAGCCCAGGCCCAGCCGCTCCATCACGCCCGGGCGGTTGTTCTCCACCACGATGTCGGCGCGTGCGATCAACTCGGCCGCCAGCTCGCGGCCTTCGGTGGTCTTGAGGTCGAGCGCGATGGAACGCTTGTTGCGCAGGATGGAGGCGGCGTAGAGCGACACGTCGCCCAGGTGCTGGCCCATCTGGCGCACGGGGTCGCCCTCGGGCGGCTCGATCTTGATCACGTCGGCGCCGAAGTCGGCCAGCAGGCGGGCGCAAGCCGGGCCGGCGATGGTGGAGCAGATCTCGATGACCTTGAGGTCTCGCAGCGGGCCGCTGCGCCGGGCGGCGGCACTCATGGGCGGCTCCTGGGGGCCCGGGAGGCGAGTTGACGTACCGCCTCGGTGGCGGATTCATCGATGCGCTGGCGGGTGAGGCGCACCAGGCGTTCCACGTCGCCGGCCTCCAACGCCTCGGTGGCTTGGGCCCACAGCTCGGCCGAGCGCTGGCGGCGTTCGATGGAAGCCAGGCCCAGCTTGCTGTAGCGCAGCGTCTGCAGCGACAGGGCGGTCAGCATCCGCTGCAGGCGGCGGTTGCCGGTCATGCGGGCGCACAGGATGAGCAGGCGGTAGGTGGTTTCGGCGTAGGTATCGCCACCCTCCGGGTGTTGGGCCAGCGCCTGCAGGCGCGCCACACCGGCGCGCAGCATGGGCAGCAGTTCCGGGTGCTGCGCGGCGGCCAGTTTGCGCACCACCACCTCGAACAGGCCGGCGCGGATGTCCAGCAGCTCGCCCAGTTCGATCGCGCTCAGCTCGGTGACGATGGCGCCACGCCGCGCCAGGATGGTGACCAAGCCCTCGCGCTCCAGGATGCGCAAGGCTTCGCGGATGGGGCCGCGGCTGACGCTGAATTCGTCCGCCAGTTCCTGCTCGCCGATGCGCTCGCCGGGCGCCATCTGCCCACCCAGGATGCGGTCGCCCAGGCGGGCGGCGATCTGCTCGGGCACGGTGAGGGTGGGGATGTCCTGGTCGGCAAAGAGCCGGAAGGCCACCGCGCCTTCCCAGGTGCTGAAGAGGTCGGCGCTCATGGCGGCCAGGTCGTTGGGGTGCATGGCTCAGTCCAGTCGCACCAGCCACTGGCCGTCGGCCACGCTGTCGCCCTCGGCCACCAGCAATTCCGTCACGGTGCCGTTGGCGGGGCTTTCCACCGGGATTTCCATCTTCATGGACTCGACGATCAGCAACGTGTCGCCGGCCTGCACCGATTGGCCCACCGCCACTTCCAACTTCCAGACGCTGCCGCTGACTTCGGACAAGACTTTTTTCATGTCACCTTCCTTTTTGTGAATCATCAGATTGTTAACAATATGAGCCAAAAAATCACCCGGGTTTTCCCGGGTGGATGTGACCAACCATGCGGCTGGTTCAGCGGTCGGTAGGCGCCGGGGGGCGTGGCGTGCGGCCCTTGCGAGCGGCTTCCTTGGCGGCCTTGTCCGCCGCCTTTTGGGCTTCTGCGGCGTCGGCGGCGGTTTTCCAGGCCAGGAATTCCTCTGGCGTTTCCAGCGTCACACGGCCCAGCTGACCGCCACGGAACTCGGTCAGCACGATTTCGGCGGCCTTTTGCAGATCCACCCGGCCTTTGCCTTGCAGGCAACCGCGCCGCGCGCCGATGGCCGAGAGCAGGGCCTCATCGTTGCCCACGTCCAGGCTGGGCAGCTTGTAGCGGGCGGTGAGGCCGGCGGCGTAGTGCTCGCGCAGGTAGCCCAGCAGGGCCATGGCCACGTCGCGCTCGTCGTAGGCGTTGCGGCCCACGGCACCACTCGCAGCCAGCCGGTAGCCGCTTTCGGGCACGGTGATCTTGGGCCACAACATGCCCGGTGTGTCGAACAGGTAGAAATCGTCTGCCAGCACCACGCGCTGCTCGCGCCGGGTGATGCCGGCTTCGTCGCCGGTGTGGGCGGCGCGCTTCTTCACCAGGCTGTTGATGAGGGTGGACTTGCCCACGTTGGGGATGCCACAAATCAGCACCCGCATGGGTTTGACCATGCCGCCGCGCTCTGGGTCCAGTTCAAAGCAGGCCTTGATGAGTTTTTGCGCCGGTGCGATCTCGCTGGCGTCCAGCAGCACCGCGCGGGTTTGGGGCTGCGCGTTGTAGTGGGCCAGCCAGAGCGCGTTGCGCTCGGGGTCGGCCAGGTCTTGCTTGTTCAGTACCTTGAGCGTGGGCTTGGCGCCGATGAGCGAGGCCAGCAGCGGGTTGGTGCTGGAGCCGGGCAGGCGCGCGTCCAGCAGCTCAATCACCACATCGGTGTCGTCCAGGCGCTCGGTGATGGCCTTGCGCGTGAGGTGCATGTGGCCGGGGAACCACTGGATGCTCATGGTCGTGCGCTCCCGGCGTTCAATGCGCGGCGGCGGGCTGGCCCAGCCGGTCGGCCGAGACGTAGCGCTCGCGGTAGATCTCGAAGGGCAGGCTGTCGTTGTCTTCGATGCGCTTTTGCTCGGCCAGCGACTCGGCGCTGAGCCTTTCGAAATGGGCCTGCTGCTCGTCGTTCCAGGGCAGCGCCAGAAGCCGCTCGCGCGTGTCGAGCGACTGTGCGCGGATGAAGCTGGTGAACGAGTCGCCATGTTCGCCCCGAATCGCTTGCAGCACGCGTGCAGAGGGCAGGGTGTCGGGCTCGGCCAGCTTTGTGACGGCTTGCGCCACGGCTTGGCTGTAGTCCTGGGTGGCGTGGGCGGCGTCCAGCGCGGCCGCGATGGGCGCGCATTCGGCCAAGACCTGCTGGCCCCACTCGACGAGGGTGATGTCTTGCCCCGCGCGCTTGAGCAGCAGGCCGGGCTCGCGGCCACGCGCGGCGGTCAGGTGTTGGTTGCGCTTGAGGTCTTCGATCTCGGCCGGTGTGTCGGGCGGGCTGTCGCTGTGCAGGCAATGCAGCAGGAAAACGTCGAGGAAACGCAGCGTGTCGGCGTTGATGCCGATGGGCTCGAAGGGGTCGAGGTCCATCAGCCGTACTTCCACGTACTCCACGCCGCGTTCGCGCAGCGCGTGCAGGGGGCGCTCGCCGGGGAAGATCACGCGCTTGGGGCGGATGGTGCCGTAGAACTCGTTCTCGATCTGCAGCAGGGTGGTGGAGAGCTGGTTGTAGTCGCCACCGGGGTTGCGAATGCCCACGGTTTCGTAGGCGGGGTAGGGGCGCGTGAGTGCCTCGTGGAGCGAGGCGGCGTAGCCCTCCAGGCTGTTGTAGCTCACCGCTAGCGTGGCCTGGGCGTCGCTCTGGTAGCCCAGGCGGCCCATGCGCAGCGAGGTGCCGTGGGGCATGTACATGCTGCCTTCGCCCAGTGGCAGCAGCTCGTGTTGGCGGCCTTCCACAAAAGTCTTGCACAGGGCAGGCGAGGCGCCGAACAACGTGAGCAACAAGAAAGCGTGGCGACGGAAGTTGCGGATCAGCGCGAAGTAGCCTTCGCTGTCCACGCCGGGCAGCGACCAGTTGTAGTGGATGCCTGAGATGGTCTGCATGCGCCGGCCGTAGCGGTGGCCCAGGCCCATGCGGTACACACTTTTGGCGCGACCCACGTTGGACGAGCCGTAGCGGCCCAGCGGAATGGTTTCGTCGGTGGGCAGGCCGCAGGGCATGCTGGACACCCACAACATCTCGTCGCCCAGCTCGCGCATGGCGCGGTAGGTGAACTGGTGCACCTGGGTCAGTTCGTCCAGGCAGGCGTCCACCCCGGCGTGCACGCCGGTGATCAGCTCCAGCTGCGATTCGCTGTAGTCGGTGGTGATGTGCGGGTGGGTGAGGGCCGAGCCCAGCGCCGCCGGGTGCGGCGTGAGCGCCAGCGAGCCACTGGGCAGCGCGCGCAGGCTTTCTTTTTCGATGCCACGGCGTATGCCGCGCAGCCGTTCGCTCGACAGTGCGCCTGTGCTGTCCATCCCGCCTGTGGTGTTCATGTCGTTCTAGGGAAATCGCTGAAAAGGGCGACGAACATACCACGCGGCCGCCCAGCCTGCCCAGACCTGGATCAAACGTCTGGGCAGGGTGCGGGCATGGAGATGGCGGCCGATCGGTAAGATGCGTTTCGTTTATGAACACCCCCCCACCAGCGCCCGCAGCCGCCGCCACATCAGCTTTCACGCTGCGGGTGTGCCTGTGGCCGGGTGAGCCGGAGGTAACGGTGCCAGTGGCAGCCGATCAGACGCTTTTGACGGCCATGCTGGCCCAAGGTGTGGACTGGCCGCGCTCCTGCCGCAATGGCACCTGCCGCACCTGCCTGGGGCGTTTGGCTGGGGGCCAGGTGCGCCACACCGTGGAATGGCCCGGCCTCAGTGCCGAAGAAAAGGCGGAGGGCTGTGTCCTGCCTTGTGTGGCCGTTCCACTGACCGATGTGGCCTTGTTGCAGGCTTGATCAGCCGAGGTGTTGCTTGAAGAAGTCCAGCGTGCGGCCCCAGGCCAGCTGGGCTGCCGCAGCGTCAAAACGTGGGGTGGTGTCGTTGTTGAAGCCGTGTTGGGTGCCAGGGTAGGTGTGAGCCGTGTAGCGCACGTTGGCCGCCTTGAGTTCTTTTTCGTAGGCGGGCCATGCCGCATTGATGCGATCGTCGACCGCCGCAAAGTGGATCAGCAGCGGCGCCTTGACCCAGGCCGCGTCCTCGGCCGGCGGGTGGTTGCCGTAGAAGGGCACGGCGGCGTTCAACTCGGGCAATTGAGTGGCCAGCATGTGGGCGATGCCACCGCCATAACAAAAGCCCACCACGCCCAGCTTGCCGTTGCCGTCAGGGCGGGCCTGCAGCCAGCGGGCGCCCGCAATGAAGTCCTCACGGCATTTGGCCTGGTCGAGTTGAGCAAACAGCGCGCGGGCCTTGTCTTCGTCGCCGGGGTAACCCCCGAGCGAGGTCAGCATGTCGGGCGCGAACGCCATGTAGCCGTCCAGCGCGAGGCGGCGCGTGATGTCTTCGATGTGGGGGTTCAGGCCCCGGTTTTCGTGCACCACCAGGATGGTGGGCAGTTTGCCGGTGGCCCCTGCTGGCCGGGCCAGGTAGCCCTTGACCGTGCCATGGCCCTTGGGTGACGCGTGTTCGATGCGCTGGGTGGTGAGCCGGCTGTCGTCGGGTTTGACCACCTGGGCCGCTGCGAATTGGGGGCTGAGCGCCGCCAGCAAGCCCGCTGCCGTCATGCCGCCCACGGCAAACCGGCGGGCGCGGTCCAGGAAGGCCCGGCGGTCGATGTCGCCATGCACGTAAGCGTCGAAGAGGATGAGCAGTTCCTGGTCGAAATCGGCGGCGGTCAGGCGTGGCATCGGCTGGCTCCTGAAAGTGTGAAAACCGGCAATCTAGCCGACACGCTGTGCTTGCTCAAATCTGGGGTTTTTGGCCCAGGCTCAGTTGACCATCACCAGCTTGCCCTTGACCGAGCGCGAGCCCATCACCGCGTAGGCTTGTTTCAATTCGTTCATGGGCAGGGTGCAGTCGATCACCGGCTTGACCTTGCCTTGCGCGTACCACTGCGCCAGCGTGGCCATGTCGGCGGCGTTGGCCTTGGGCTCGCGCTTGGCGTAGTCGCCCCAGAACACGCCCACGATGGACGCCCCTTTGAGCAGGGCCAGGTTCAACGGCAGGCTGGGGATGGGGCCGCTGGCAAATCCCACCACCAGGTAGCGGCCACGCCACGCGATGGAGCGGAAAGCCGGCTCGGCGAAGTCGCCACCCACGGGGTCGTAAACGACATCCGGGCCTTTGCCGCCGGTCAGGCGCTTGATCTCATCGCGCAGGCCGCCGGCCGGGGTGTGGGTGCTGTAGTTGATGACCTCGTCAGCCCCCTCGGCCCGGCACAGCGCACATTTCTCTTCGGTGGAGGCGGCGGCGATCACGCGGGCGCCGGCTGCCTTGGCAATCTGGATGGCCGCCGTGCCCACGCCGCCAGCCGCACCAAGGATCAACACCGTTTCGCCGGCCTTGAGCGCGGCGCGGTCCAGCAGCGCGTGGTAGGAGGTGGCGTAAATCATGATGAAGGCCGCCGCGTCCACATGGCCAAAACCCTCAGGCAGCGGGAAGCACAACGCGGCCGGGGCCAGCGTGTGGGTGCCAAAACCGCCGGTGCCGCTGAGGCAGGCCACGTTCTGGCCCACCTTGAGGTGGGTCACGCCTTCGCCCACGGCCTCCACCACGCCCGCGTATTCCGAGCCTGGTACAAAGGGCAGGGGTGGCTTGAACTGGTATTTGTTCTGCACGATCAGCAGATCGGGGAAGTTCAGGCTGGCCGCCTTGATGGCGATGCGCACCTCGCCCGCTTTGGGTTCAGGCGTGGGCAGTTCCTTCCAGGTCAGGGCGTCCACGCCCACGGGGTTTTCGCAAAGCCAAGCATGCATCGGTGTCTCCAGCGGTGTCACAAATGACGGTCATGATAGGGACACGGTTTCTGCCTGTGTGCTGCGCTTTGTCCCTGGCGCGACGCATAGAATTCCTGACAATGAAAATCCTCCTGTCCAACGACGATGGTTACCAGGCGCCCGGCATCGTGGCTTTGTTCGAGGCTTTGCAGGGCTTGGGCGAGGTCGAGGTGGTGGCGCCGGAGCACAACAACAGCGCCAAATCCAACGCGCTCACGCTGCATTCGCCGCTGTACGTGCACCGCGCGGCCAACGGCTTTCGCTACGTCAACGGCACACCGGCCGACTGCGTGCACATCGCACTGACCGGTTTGCTGGGCTACAAGCCCGATCTGGTGGTGTCGGGCATCAACAACGGCGCCAACATGGGCGACGACACCATTTATTCGGGCACCGTGGGCGCGGCCATGGAGGGTTACTTGTTCGGCATTCCGGCCGTGGCGTTTTCCCAAACCGAAAAAGGCTGGAAACACCTGGACGCCGCGGCCGCCAAGGCCCATGAGCTGGTGAAGCACCTGATCGCCTCGCTGCCGCCCAGCGGTTCGGTACACCACGACCCCTGGCTGCTCAACGTCAACATGCCCTGTGTGCCCGCTGACCAGATGAAAGGCTTCAAGGTGGCCCGTCTGGGGCGGCGCCATGCGGCCGAGCCCGTCATCACCCAGACCAGCCCGCGTGGCGAAACCATGTACTGGATTGGCGGCGCGGGCGCCGCCAAGGACGACACCGAAGGCACCGACTTCCACGCCACCGCCCAGGGCTACGCCACCATCACGCCCCTGCATGTGGACCTGACCGACCACCAGCGCCTGCCGTATTGGGCGCAGACGGCCGCCGCGCTGTCGCGCCAGTCTTGAGATGAACAGCCCCAAGCCGCGCCCTGGCTTTCCTGCGCGACTGCCTGCTGGCTCGCCCAAGCCCACGCCGGCCCGCACCCAGGTCGTCCGCCCGCCGGTGCTGCAGACCAGCACGGGCGTGGGTCTGGACTCGCACGCGGTGCGCCAGGCCATGGTGCGCAAACTGGCGGCGCAGGGCATCTCGCATGAAGCGGTGCTGGCCGCCATGGGGGCGGTGGAGCGCCACCGGTTCGTGGACTCGGCCCTGGCCAACCAGGCGTACGAAGACACCAGCCTGCCCATTGGGCTCGGCCAGACCATCTCCAAACCCAACGTGGTGGCCCGCATGCTGGAGCTGCTGTGCCACGGGCGCAGCCTGCCGCTGGGCCGGGTGCTGGAGGTGGGCACCGGTTGTGGCTACCAGGCAGCGGTCATGAGCCGGTTGGCCAAAGAGGTCTACAGCATCGAGCGGCTGCGTGGTCTTCACGACAAGGCACGTGAGAACCTGCGCCCGATGCGCTTGCCCAACCTGCACCTGTTGCTGGGCGACGGGATGCTGGGTTATGCGGCCGGTGCCCCGTATGCGGGCATCGTCGCCGCAGCGGGTGGCGAGGCCATTCCGGACGCATGGACCGAGCAACTCGCCGTGGGCGGCCGTTTGGTGGCGCCCGCCGCCCTTCAGCCTGGGCGCCAGCACCTGGTGGTGATCGACAAGACCGCTCACGGTTTGCAACACACGGTACTCGAGCCGGTGCACTTCGTGCCTCTAAAATCCGGGGTTGTTTGAAGACCGCCGCCGTGCCCCATGGGGCACCTCGCGGCACAGGCGAGGGAATTTGCATGACGACAGGAACAACACGGCTTGCGCTGCTGGCCATGGCGCTGGTTTTGGCGGGTTGCACCACACAACGCGTGAGCCAAAAGGCACCGGTGGTGGACCGCAGCACCAGCCGCACACCCGCTGCCGGCGAAACCGGCACCGCCACACCGAGTGCGCCGGTGGCCGCTGCATTGCCAGGTGCCGAAAACGCGGGTAAACCCGGTTACTTCACTGTGCGCCCGGGCGACACGCTGATCCGCATCGGTCTCGAAACCGGCCAGAACTGGCGCGATCTCCAGGCTTGGAACCAGATCGTCAATCCCAATCTCATTGAGGTGGGGCAGGTGCTGCGCGTGGTGCCGCCAGGGGTGGATCCGTCTCAGCCGGCCGCTGCGCCCGTGGCGTCGGGCTCCGTGGCGTCCCGTCCCTTGAGCACGCCCGCCCCCGTGGCCGCTGCCCCGGTGCCAGCACCGGCCGCGCCGCCTGCAGCGCCTTCGGGCGATGACATCGCCTTCGTCTGGCCGGTGCCGGGGAACGTGCTCGAAACCTTCGACGAGGTCAAGAACAAGGGCGTGGACATCGCCGGCAAGATGGGCGAGCCCGTGCTGGCCGCTGCCGATGGCCGCGTGGTGTACGCTGGCGCGGGCCTGCGTGGCTACGGCAACCTCATCATCCTCAAGCACAACAACACCTACCTCACCGCCTACGCGCACAACCAGAACCTGCTGGTGCGCGAAGACCAGGCCGTCAAACAGGGTCAGAAGATCGCGGAGATGGGCAGCAGCGACGCCGACCGCGTGAAGCTGCACTTTGAAGTGCGTCGCCAGGGCAAGCCGGTCGATCCCCTCAAGTACCTGCCCGGTCGCTGAGCGCCCAGGCCGGCGGGGTGCGTCGGCCTGAGACAATCGGGGCATGAGCCATTTGCCCCTTCCTGAAACCGAAACCCCTTCCGAGGCCGCGCCCAGCGGCCTGCCCGCCGGCTGGCTGCGCGTCGACGCGTTGGACATCGAAGCCCAGGGCGTGGCCCGGCGCGACGACGGCAAAGTCGTCTTCATCGAAGGCGCGCTGCCCGGCGAGCTTGTCAGTGCCAATACCCACCGCAAAAAGAACAACTGGGAGCAGGCCACGCTGACGGCGCTGCACACCACCAGTTCGCAGCGCGTCACGCCCGGTTGCCCGCACTTTGGGCTGCACGCGGGCGCGTGTGGTGGTTGCAAGATGCAACACCTGCAGGCGGGCGCCCAGGTGGCCATCAAACAGCGCGTGCTGGAAGACAACCTCTGGCACCTGGGCAAGGTCAAGGCCGAGATGGTGTTGCGTCCCATCGAAGGGCCCACCTGGGGCTACCGCTGGCGCGCCCGTTTGTCGGTGCGCCATGTCGTCAAGAAGGGCACGGTGCTGGTGGGTTTCCACGAGCGCAAGAGCCGCTACGTGGCCGACATGAGCGAGTGCCATGTGCTGCCGCCCCACGTGAGCGACATGCTGCCGCGGCTGCGTGAACTGATCGGCGCCATGGATGCGCGCGACACCTGCCCCCAAATCGAACTCGCCTGTGGCGACCACACCACCGCCCTGGTGCTGCGCCACCTGGAGCCGCTGTGTGCCGGCGACGTGCAGAAGCTGCGCGACTTTGCCGACGCCCATGCCGAACATGGCCTGCAATGGTGGCTGCAGCCCAAGGGGCCGGACACCGTGCACCTGCTGGACCCGGCGCCCGAAGGGCGGCAACTGTCGTATGCCTTGCCCGAATTCGGCGTGGTCATGCCTTTCAAGCCCACCGACTTCACCCAGGTCAACCCCCACATCAACCGCGTGCTGGTGGGCCGCGCGTTGCGCCTGTTGGGCGTACAGCGCCACGAGCGCGTGATCGACTGGTTCTGCGGACTGGGCAACTTCACCCTGCCGCTGGCCACAAAGGCCGGTGAGGTGCTCGGCATCGAAGGCAGCGACACGTTGGTGCAGCGCGCCACCGACAACGCTGCGCGCAACCGCGCCGCCTCACCCCAGCAGCATTGGGCGCCCACGCGTTTTGTGGCACGCAACCTGTTCGAGATGACCCCCGCCATGCTGGTGGCCGATGGCGCCGCCGACAAGTGGCTGGTGGACCCGCCGCGCGAGGGCGCGTTTGCCTTGGCCAAGGCGCTGGCCGACCTGCACCAGCAGTCGCTGGGTCTGGCCGAGCCAGGCACCGAGGTCGCGCTCAACGGCTGGACGCCGCCACGGCGCATCGTCTACGTGAGCTGCAACCCCGCCACTTTGGCGCGCGACGCCGGTTTGCTGGTGCATCAGGCCGGTTACCGCTGTACGGCGGCGGGCGCGGTCAACATGTTCCCGCACACGGCGCACGTGGAAAGCGTGGCGGTCTTCGAGCGCCAGACCTGAAATCAGTTGCTGCGCTGCGCGGGCGTGGTGGCCGGGCGGGGCGCGGTACTTGACGATGCGCCGGTCGGCCTGCTGGGCGGGGTGGCCGTGGCGCCTGGCGCCGGCAGCACTGGTTTGATGGAGGGGATGGCACCTGCCGAGGTGGGGCGCACGGCAGATGCGGCCGCGCTGCTGCCGGCTCGTGCGCTTTGTGTGCCACCTTTGCCCACCGGTTCGCCGTCGGCCGTTTCCTCGATCATGGCCGGTTTGCCCTTGGGCGGCATGGCGGCGATCTTGTGCTCGCGCATGTACTCGTCCATCTCGCGCCAGCCCGCAAACACCGCCGCCTTGCTGGCCCGCGTGTTGTTCTGGTAGCACTCCTCGATGCTGCGCTCGGCGTGTCGGCACCCGCTGCCGATGGCCTTGCCTTCGGCCTCTTTCTGCTCGGCGATCTGGGCCGCCGTTTCGATGCCCAGAATGCCCATGATGTCGCAGCCGCCCAACACGAGCACCAGGGGCAGGGTGGCCCAGCGCAGGCGAAAGAACGGACGCGAAGAGGTGTTCATGGCCTTATTGTCGGCCGACCGGGCGCGAAACTTAAAGAAATTTCAAATCAAAAAGGGGCCCGCAGGCCCCTTCAGACGCATTGTTTGCGCCAGATCAGTCGCGTTCGCCACCAAAAATGCCCAGCAAGGCCAGCAGGCTCTGGAAGATGTTGAACAGGCTCAGGTACAGGCCCAGGGTGGCGCTGATGTAGTTGGTTTCACCACCGTCCACGATGCGCTTGAGGTCGAACAGCAGAAAACCGCTGAACACCACGATGGCCAGCGTGCTGAGCACGGCCATGCCCATGGGGCTGCCCACGAAGACGTTGATGATGCCGCCGACCATGATGGCCAGCGCGCCCACGAACAGCCATTGGCCCATGCCCGAGAGGTCGCGTTTGATGGTGGTGGACAACGAGGCCATGACCAGAAAGATGCCGGCCGTGCCGCCGAAAGCAGTCATGATCAGCTCGCTGCCATTCTTGAAGCCCAGCACCTGCGCCAGCAGGCGCGACAGCATCAGGCCCATGAAGAAGGTGAAGGCCAGGAGCACTGGCACACCGGCGGCCGAGTTCTTGGTCTTTTCGATGGCGTACATGAAACCAAAAGCGCCGCCCAGGAACACGATCAGGCCCATAAAGCCGGTCAGGTTCGCGGTGATGCCCGTGGCCACACCAACCCACGCGCCCAGCACCGTGGGGAGCATGGACAGGGCCAGCAGCCAATAGGTGTTGCGCATGACGCGGTGGCGTTGCTCCGCACCGATGGCACGGCCAAAGCCGTTGTAGGTTTGGGTGTCGAGGTTCATGGTGTCGCTCCTGTCTGTCAAATGGGGCGGCTGCCCGGTCAATTCAAGTCGCTCTGCCGCGGTGGCACAGTGTGGGCGCATTCTAGGGGGCGCCCCGGTCAGGGGTGAAATGACCTGAACCGAGGGAATGCCAGCCCAAAACAGGGACCAACGCGGTTAAGCTTCTTGCCCTGTCAAAGACCCCCTCCGCTAGGAAAAGTTCATGAAAACCAAATCCGTGCTCGAAATCGCCGACGTCAAGGCCATCGCCGCCGCTGCTGAAGCCGAAGCGCTCAAGAACAACTGGGCCGTCACCATCGCCATCGTGGACGACGGCGGCCACCTGCTGTGGTTGCAGCGCCTGGACGGCGCGCCCGCCATTTCGTCGCACATCGCGCCTGCCAAGGCCCACACCGCTGCACTGGGTCGCCGTGAAAGCAAGGTCTATGAGGACGTGATCAACCAGGGCCGCACCTCCTTCCTGAGCGCTCCCGCTGTTGCCGGCATGCTCGAGGGCGGCGTGCCCGTGATGAAGGACGGCCAGTGCATCGGCGCCGTGGGCGTGAGCGGTGTCAAGTCCAACGAAGACGCTCAGATCGCACGCGCGGGCATCGCGGCCATCGGCCTCTGATCGTTCTTTTGCCGATATGAAAAAGCCGCCCGGCAGCGATGCCGGGCGGCTTTGTTTTGGGCGGACCCCAGGGGCTCAGTCCAGCGTGATCTTCTGGGCCTTGATGAGCTGGTGCCAGCGCACGGTTTCGGTCTTGATCAGGTCAGCGTATTGCGCTGGCGTGCTGGCCACCGGCTCGATGCCGAAGTCGATCAGCTTTTGTTTCACGGCGGGTTGGTTGATGGCCGCAGCGACTTGCTTCTGCAGCGCGTTCACGACGTCGGCCGATGTGCCGGCCGGCGCCACGACGCCCACCTGCGCTGATGCCTCGACCTTGCCCAGACCCAGCTCGGCAAAGGTGGGCACGTCGGGCAGTTGCGGCAGGCGGGTGGGGTTGGCCACCGCCAGCGGGCGCACTTTGCCGCCTTTGATGAAGCCCGCGCCAGCGGCGAGGTCCACCATCATGGCCGGGATCTGGCCACCGGCCAGGTCGGTCAGGGCGGGTGCGGCGCCGCGGTAGGGGATGTGGACCATGTGCAGGCCGGCGTTCACCTTGAGCAACTCCATGGCCAGGTGGTGCGGGCTGCCGGCGCCGGCCGAGCCATAGCTCACGCTGCCAGGACGGGCCTTGGCCTTGGCGATGAAATCCTTCGCGTCCTTGGCGTCAGAGCCGGGGCCGGCCACCAGGATCATGGGGAATTTGCCCATCAACGTCACTGGCACCAAGTCCTTCTCGGGGCTGTAGCTCAGCTTGCTGTAGAGCGCGGTGTTGAACACCATGGTGCCATTGTCGGCAGAGAGAATGGTGTAGCCGTCGGCGGCCGAGCGGGCCACGTCGGAGGCGGCGATGGCGGTGTTACCGCCCGGCTTGTTGTCCACCAAAACGGGCTGGCTGATCTGGCTGGACAGCTGTTGGCCGATGGTGCGGGCCAGGAAGTCGGAGCCACCGCCTGCGGGGTAGGGCACCACCCAGCGGATGGCTTTGCTCGGGTAGGCTTGGGCCTGCGCGGCACCGGTGGCGCCCAGCAGGGCCAGGGCAGCCAGTGCGGTGGCGGCGTGACGTCGGTTCAACATCTGTGTCTCCAGTTGGTCAGAAAGCGTCAATTATGCAATGATGTTACGCATTGCGTAAATTTTTACCCTGTTCCTTGTTTCACCATGCCCGACACCTCCGCCAATCGCCGTCAGCGTGTGCAATCCGCCGAAACCGGCATGTCCGTGCTCAAGGCCTTGGCCCGTCTGGGTGGCGATGCCAGCCTGACCGCCATCGCCGCCGCCGTGGATGAAAACGCCGCCAAGGTGCACCGCTATTTGCTCAGCCTGATCCAGGAGGGGATGGTGGCGCAGAACATGGCCACGCAGCATTACCACCTCGGGCCTGAGTCGGTGCGCATCGGCCTGGCCGCGCTGCGTCAGTGCGACCCCGTGCGCATGGGCGAGGCCGCTTTGCTGCGCCTGCGCGAGTCATTGCAGGTCACCTGTTTCATTGCCGTGGTGGGTAACCTGGGGCCCACCGTCCTGCGCATCGAAGAGCCCTCGCTGCCGGTGACCGTGAACATCCGCGCTGGCTCTGTGCTGCCGTGGTTGTGGTCCGCCACGGGGCAGGCCTTTTTGGCTTTTTCGGACGACACCGACATCCGTACCAAGGCGCAGGCCGAGTTTGATGCCGACGATGGCGAGCGGCGTTCCATGCTGGCTGGTCCCGAACCCGTGGCGCGCCTGTGCCGCCAGGTGCGTGACCAGGGCTGCGCGATCGTGAACGACACGCTGCTGCGGGGCATCAGCGCGGTGTCGGCGCCCGTTTTTGATGCGCGGGGGCATGTGGTGGCGGTGTTGACCGCGCTGGGCGCGAGCAACGGTTTTGATGCCCGGCCCGGCGGCAAAGTGTGCCCCCAGGTGATGCACGAGGCCGCTGCCATCAGCCATGCCATGGGCTTTGGCCCAGGGTGAAGGTGGCCGGGGGTGGGTGTTGTGAAATTACGCATTGCGTAATAACATTACGATAATTTCAATGCCATCTCATTTGCCATGACCTCTCCTGCTCCGCTTGCCGCTGCCCGCTGCCCTGTCGACCACGCTGCGCTGGCCCAGCAACGCGACCCGAGCGGCTGCCCCGTGAGTGCCCGCGCCGCCACGTTCAACCCTTTCGAGCCCGCTTACATGCAGGCGCCCGGCGAGTACCTGCGGTGGGCGCGCGAGCAGGAGCCGGTGTTTTGGAGCCCCCAACTGGGCTACTGGATCGTCACGCGTTACGAGGATGTGAAGGCGGTCTTCCGCGACAACATCTTGTTCTCGCCTTCGGTGGCGCTGGAGAAGATCACGCCGGCCACGCCCGAGGTGATGGGCATCCTGCAGTCCTACGGTTTTGCCATGAACCGCACGATGGTCAACGAGGACGAGCCCGACCACATGGCGCGCCGCCGTCTGTTGATGGACGCCTTTCTGCCCGAGCGCCTGGCCACGCTGGAGCCCATGATCCGTGCGCTGGCCCGCGAGTACATGGACCGCTTCATCGACAAAGGGCGCGCCGATCTCGTGGCCGAGATGTTCTACGAGATCCCGCTCAACATCGCGCTCAAATTCCTGGGCGTGCCCGATGAGGGGGCGGAGCAGTTGCGTCAGTTTGCCGTGGCCCACACGCTCAACACCTGGGGCCGTCCCACCGCTCAAGAGCAACTGGACATTGCCCACAACGTGGGGCGCTTCTGGCAGACGGCGCAGAACATCCTGGACGTCATGCGTGCCCAGCCCGATGGCGAGGGGTGGATGTATGAAACCATCCGCCAGCACCTCAAGCACCCCGACGTGGTGCCCGAGTCCTACCTGCGCTCGATGATGATGGCCATCCTGGCCGCCGCGCATGAGACCACGTCCAACGCCACCGCCAACGCCTTCCACACGCTGCTGACCCACCGCCAATCGTGGGACGACATCTGCGCCAACCCCGCCTTGATTCCGAACGCCGTGGAGGAATGTCTGCGCGTGGCCGGCTCCATCATCGCCTGGCGCCGCCAGGCCACCGCAGACACGCAGGTGGGGGGCGTGGCCATCCCCAAGGGCGCACGTTTGTTGCTGGTCCAGGCCTCGGCCAACTTCGATCCAAGGCATTTCGAGAACCCGGACGACATCGACGTGTACCGCGAAAGCGCGGTGGAACACCTCACCTTTGGCTACGGCGCCCACCAGTGCATGGGCAAGAACATCGGCCGCATGCAGATGCGCATCTTCCTGGAGGAGTTTGTGCGGCGCCTGCCTCACATGCGCCTGGTGCCGGGGCAGGCCATGAGCTACCTGTCCAACACGTCCTTCCGTGGGCCAGATGCGCTGTGGGTGGAGTGGGAGCCGGCGCAGAACCCGGAGCGCAGCGGGTCCAGGCAGTTGCCCCCGGCCGGTGCGTTTTTCATTGGCCCGCCGCCCAAGGCCTCCATCGCGCGCAGCGTGGTGCTGCGCGAAAAACAAGCGGAGGGTGAGGGGCTGTTCCGCCTGGTGCTGGCCGATCCCCAGGGCGGTGTCTTGCCCGCCTGGTCGGCCGGCGCCCACGTGGACCTGATCGCCGGCGGTTTCCGACGCAAATACTCCCTGTGTGGCGAGGCCAACGACCGCTCCTGCTTGCAGGTGGTGGTGCAGCGCGAAGCCGATGGGCGTGGCGGCTCGCGCCACTTTTGCGACCAGCTTGAGGTTGGCACGGTGCTGCAACTCTCAGGGCCGAAAAACCTGTTCAAACTCGATGAGTCGGCCCGGCACTTCGTGCTGTTTGCGGGTGGCATCGGCATCACGCCCATCGTGGCCATGGCCGACCGCCTCAAGCGACTGGGCAAGTCCTACGAGATCCATTACGCCGGGCGCTCGCGCACGCAGATGGCCTTGCTGGCGCGGCTGGGGCGTGACCACGCGGCCCACCTGCATCTGTACGTGAAGTCGCAAGGTGAGCGTTTGTCGCTGCCGGCTGTATTGACTGACGTGACGGCTGACACGCGCATTTACGCCTGCGGCCCTGACCGCCTCATCAGCGAGCTGGAAAGCCTGAGCGAGCGCTGGCCGGCGGGTGTGCTGCATTTCGAGCACTTCAACGCCGAAGGCACTGCACTTGACCCCTCGAAAGAACACGCTTTTGTGGCCCAGCTCAAGGACTCCAATGTGGAGGTTGCGGTGGCGGCCGACCAGACGTTGCTGCAGGCACTGCAGAGCGCCGGTTTTGATGTGCCTTGCGACTGCAACGAGGGCCTGTGTGGCACCTGTGAGGTGGCGGTGGTGGACGGCGATGTGGACCACCGCGACAAGGTGCTGACCAAGGGCGAACGCCAGGCCAACCGGCGCCTGATGGCGTGTTGCTCGCGCGCAGCGGGCCAGCGCATCGTGCTGGCGCTCTGAGCCTGTTTTATTTGGTGAGAATCAGCTTGCCCTGGCGCGTGGCCTGCAGGCGGTAGCGCTGGCCTTCGTGGTCGATCTCGATCACCCGCTGGCCGCGCAACAGCTCGCTGCTGGGTATGGGCGCAGGCGTGCCCACCGCCTGGCCAGCGCCGCTGGGCGGTGTGTTCACCGGGGCCGGAGCGGGCGCCGATGTCATGGGCTGGGCTCGGTGATGAAGCCGATCTTGCGCACGCCGGCGCGCTGTGCCGCTGCCATGGCCTGGGCCACGCGCTCGTAACGCACGGCCTTGTCGCCCCGGATGTGCAGTTCGGGTTGCGGGTCTTGTGCGCCGGCCAGGGCCAGGCGGTTGAACACCTCGGTGTCTTCCAGTTTTTCGGCGTTCCAGTAGTAGGCGCCGTCGGCGTCCACGCTGAGGCGGATGGTTTCGGGCTTGTCCTGGCTGCGCTCGTTGCTGGCGCGCGGCAGGTCGATGTTGACCGCGTGTTTCATCACCGGCACGGTGATGATGAAGACGATCAGCAGCACCAGCATCACGTCGATCAGCGGGATCATGTTGATCTCGCTGAGCATCTCGTCGTTGTCGTTCTCAAAAGAAGAAAAGGCCATGGCTCGCTCCAGCCATCAGGCTTTTTTCATGGGGACCACCTTGCCCTCGCCGCCGGCGCTCACGCGGGCACCGGTGACGAAGTAGGCGTGCAGGTCGTGGCCAAAGCGGTTGAGCTTGTGCAGCACGCCTTTGTTGCCGCGCACCAGGGCGTTGTAGCCCAGCACCGCGGGAATGGCCACGGCCAGTCCCAGCGCCGTCATGATCAGCGCCTCGCCAATGGGGCCGGCCACCTTGTCGATGGTGGCCTGGCCGGCGGCGCCAATGCCCAGCAGCGCGTGGTAAATGCCCCAGACGGTGCCGAACAAGCCCACAAACGGCGCCGTAGAACCCACCGATGCGAGCACCGCCAGGCCGCCTTGCAGCCGCGCGGTGAAGTCGTCGATGGTGTTGCGCAGCGCGCGTGTGACCCAGTCGCTCACGTCCAGCGAGTCGTGCAGCTGAGGCTTGTTCTGGCCGTCCTGGTGCAGCACGTGGCGGGTGGCTTCACGGCCCTGCAGTGCCAGTTGGCGGAAGGGGTTGCCTTCGTCGTCGCCGAGCTTGTTCAGGCCATCGGCAAAGTCGTTGCTGTGCCAGAAGCTTTCCACCTGTTGTGCCTGCGCGCGGTGGCGGCGCAGGTCCAACGCCTTGATGACGATGACCATCCAGCTCGCCAGCGACATGCCCAGCAACAGCAGCGCCACGCTGCGGGTGACCCAGTCGCCCTCGTTCCACACGTGGGCCAGACCCATAGAGGTTTCCATGACTATTTACTCC
>DASUIK010000051.1:0-4847 GCA_036279795.1 Burkholderiaceae bacterium
GCGGTGTTCAACGAACTGGCGGTGCTGGCCTTTTGTGTGTTGTTCCTGGTCTCGTGCTGGTGGTTCATGCAGCGTGCCGCGCGTTTTTCCACCCCAGCCCTGTCCATCCCCAACCTCTGGTACTACATGCCCGCCATCGCCGGCATGGTGCTGACCACCCTGGTGGCGCTGGACCGGGTGCTGGGCGTGCTGAAGGGCCGCGAAGCGCCCACCGAGGAGGCCCACCCATGCTGAGCCTGACCGCCATCGTCCTGTTCTTCGTGCTGCTGCTCACCGGGGTGCCGGTGGCCGTGGCCCTGGGCCTGGGGTCGGCCGCCGCGCTGTGGTGGTTCGACATGCCGCTGGCCGTGATCGCGCAGCGCATTGTCAACTCGTTGGACTCCACCACCCTGCTGGCCGTGCCCATGTTCATCCTGGCCGCCGCGCTGTTCAACGTCACCGGCCTCACCGCCCAGTTGTTCGACTTCATCCGCATGGTGATCGGCCGCATACGCGGCGGCCTGGGCTATGTGACGGTGTTGACCCACCTGGTGTTTTCTGGGGTATCGGGTGCCGCGCTGGCCGACATCGGCGCGCTGGGCCGCATCCAGATCAGCATGATGCGCGAGCAGGGCTACAAGGACCACTTCTCGGCCGGCATCTGCATGGCAGCGGCCACGCTGGGTCCGATTTTCCCGCCCTCGATTCCGCTGGTGATTTTTGCCATGGCAGCCGAAATCTCGCCGGTCAAGGTGCTCATCGCGGGCATCATTCCCTCGCTCATCATCATGCTGTTCCTCATGGGCATGGTGTGGTGGGTGGCCAAGCGCGAAGGCCTGCCGCGCGACACCATCAGTGTGAGCCGCCAGGTGTTCATGCAGCGCCTGTGGTTTGCCACGCCAGCCCTGCTGGCGCCGGTGGTGCTGATTGGCGGCATCCTGCTGGGTATCTTCGGCGAAACCGAGGCCGCTGCGGTGACTGTGGTCTACGCCTTGCTGGCCGGGTTGTTCTTCTACCGCGCACTCAGTTGGCGAGGGTTCCTGGACGCGCTGCGCGAAACCACCCGCTCCACCGCCGGTGTGATGTTCATCGTCGGCGCCGCAGCCCTGTTCGCCTGGGTACTGACCATCGACCAAGTGCCCACCAAGGCGGCGGATATGCTGCTGTCGCTGTCCAAAGACCCCTGGATGCTGCTGATCATCGTCAACCTCCTCCTGCTGGTGGTGGGCATGATCCTGGAGACCATCGCCGCCATCCTCATCCTCACGCCCATCATCGTGCCCGCGCTGGCTGCCGCTGGCGTGGACCCGGTGCACCTGGGCGTGGTGGTGGTGCTCAACCTCATGATCGGCCTGCTCACGCCACCCGTGGGCATGAGCCTGTACATGGTCAGCAGCGTGGCCGGCATGCCGGTGGAACGCGTGATCCGCGCTGCCATCCCCTGGATCGTCTGCCTGCTGCTGTCGCTGGCCGCCGTCACCTTCATTCCTGCGGCCTCCACGTGGCTGCCCAACCTCATGCTGAAGTGAGCAAACCATGAGCCGTTTTTTTGGTGAGATCCGCCAGGTGGCCTACATCGTGCCCGACATCGAGGCCGCCATGGCCCACTGGTCCGAGGTGCTGGGTGTGGGGCCGTGGTTCTACAACCCGCGTGTGCCCATCCGCAACTACCACTACCGGGGCACGGCCTACGAGCCGCACAACTCGGTGGCGCTGGCCAACGCCGGCTCGCTGCAAATCGAATTGCTGCAGACCCGCAACGACGTGCCCTCGATGTACCGCGACTTCACCCAGGCTGGCCACCGGGGCGTGCAACACGTGGCCTACTGGACCGAAAACTTCGACGCCGATCTGGCGCGTGCACAGGCTGCCGGTTTCGAGGTCTGCATGGGCGGCGAGGTGGGCGAAAACGGCCGCTTCGTCTACTTCGAAGACCGGGGCAACCTGCCCGGCACCACCATCGAGCTGTCGGAGGTGGCTGGCCCCAAAGGCCGCATGTTCCGCCTGATCCGCGAAGCCTCGGTGGGCTGGGACGGCAAGGACCCCGTGCGCCCCTTCCCCGATCTGACCACGCTGTGATGACCGACACCCTGCGCGCCACCTACCTGATTGAAACCCCGCTGGAGCCGGCCCGCGTGGCCGAGGTGCTGGCGGGCGAACAGAGCAGCGGCACCTTTGTGCGCGTGGCCGGCGAGACGGACGCGCTGCGCCGGCGCTCGCGCGCCACCGTCAGCACACTGGAAGAACTGGACCCCCTGCCCGCCCCCAGCCTGCCCAGCGCCTGGCTGCAACGCCACCCGCCCAGAGGGCCTTGGCGGCGCGCCCGCATCACGGTGGACTTTCCACTCGCCAACATCGGCCACAACCTGCCCACGCTGTGGGCCACGGTGGCCGGTAACCTGTTCGACCTGGGCGAGACCACCGGCCTGCGCCTGGAACACCTGGCGCTGCCACCCGCCTTGCGCGCGCGCTTCGAGCGGCCGCGCCATGGCATTGCCGGCACTCGCGCCGCAGCGGGTGTACCCCGAGGGCCGCTGGTGGGCACCATCATCAAGCCCAACGTCGGCCTGAGCGCCGCCGAGTCCGGCGCCCTGGTGGCCGATTTGTGCCGGGCCGGCGTGGACTTCATCAAGGACGATGAGTGCTGCGGCGACCCCGAGCACGCCCCGGTGGCCGAGCGCATACGCGCCGTGATGGCCGCCGTGCGCGCCCACCGCGACGCCACCGGCAAACAGGTCATCGTGGCGATCAACATCAGCGACGAACACAACGCCATGCTGCGCCACGCCGAACTGCTGCAGCGCGAAGGCGGCGTGTGTGCCATGGTGTCGATGAACTGGACCGGGCCATCGTCGCTGCAGGCCCTGCGCCGCGAGAGCGACCTCATCCTGCACGGCCACCGCAACGGCTACGGCATGTGGGCGCGCCACCCAGCGCTGGGCGTGGCCTTCCAACCCTACGCGGCGCTGTGGCGCCTGACCGGCGTGGACCACATGCACGTGCACGGGCTGGACGGCAAGTTCGCGCAGGACAACCAGGAGGTTCGCGATTCCGCCCGCGACTGCCTGACCCCGCTGAGCGACCCCTCCGACACCAGCGACGTGGTCATGCCCGCCTTCAGCTCCGGCCAGTGGGCCGGCACCCTGCCCCAGACGCTGGACGCGGTGCCCAGCGGCGACCTGCTGTTCATGTGTGGTGGCGGCATATTGGCCCACCCCCAGGGGCCTGCCGCCGGCGTGGCCAGCGTGCGCGAGGCCTGGGCCGCGTGGCGCGACGGCACACCACTGGCGCAGGCCGCCGAACACGCGCCCGCGCTGCGCGCCGCACTCGATTTCTACTGAGAAGCTGAACGCATGTTGCCTCTGGCCTGGTACGGCGACGACTTCACCGGCGCCTCGGACACCCTGGCCACGCTGGCCGCCGCCGGCCTGCGCACGGTGTTGTTCCCTCGCGTGCCCACCGCCGCGCAGCTCGCACGCGTGGGCGAGCTGGATGCCCTGGGCGTGGCCGGCACGGCGCGTGCGTTGGCACCTGACGCCATGCGCGAGGAGCTGGCGGAAGTGCGCGCGCTGTTTGCGCAACTGCGGCCACGGGTGACGCACTACAAGTGCTGCTCCACCTTTGACAGCGCGCCGACCGTGGGCAACCTGGCCGTGGGCCTGAACGCGCTGCGCTGGAAAGGCCAGCAGCCTTGGGTGCCCATCGTCGGCGGCCAGCCCAGCCTGGGGCGCTTCTGCGCCTTCAGCGAGCTGTACGCCACGGCCAGCGCCGGTGGCGAGGTGTTCCGCATCGACCGCCACCCGACCATGAGCCGCCACCCCGTCACGCCCATGACCGAGGCCAACCTGCGACAACACTTGGCCGCCCAGGGCCTGGCGCGTGTGGCGGGCATCGACTTGCGAGCACTCGACCACCCCGACGACGCGGAACTGGACGCGGTGCTGAACGCCCGATTGACCAAGGCACCCGATGCCGTCTTGTTCGACACCACCCGCCCCGCCCACCTGGCGCGCATCGGCCGCCTGCTCTGGCAGCAGGCCGCCCGCCAGCCCCTGCTGGCCCTGGGCGCCAGCAGCGTGGCCCAGGCCTTGTTGGCCCACTGGCCGGGCGCACGCGCGGCCACGCCACTTTCCAGCGCGGTGGCCCCAGCCAGCGGCCCGGTGTTTCTGTTGGTGGGCAGCCTGTCACCGGTCACGGCAGCCCAGGTGCACACCGGCGCTCAAGGCTACACGGCCATCGCACTTCCCGCGACCGACACCAGCGCCGCCGGCCTGGACACCCTGGCCCGGCAATGCGCCGGCCACCTGAGCCACGGCCAGAACGTGATGGCACGCACCGAAGCGCCAGCGGCCGGTGGCGCATCTGCGCACCAGATGGCGCTGTTCTGTGCCCGCCTGCTCAAGCGTGTGCTGGAACTGTCACCACAGGTGCGGCGCGTGGGCGTGGCCGGTGGCGACACGTCCAGCTTCGCGTTGCGCGAAGTGGCCCCCTGGGCACTGGGCTGGGCAGGCACGCTGGCACCGGGCGTGCCTTTGCTGCGAATGCGGGCCGACGAACCTGCGCTGGACGGCGTGGAGCTGATGCTGAAGGGCGGGCAGATGGGTCCGCCCGAGGTGTTCGAGCATCTGCTGACCGGCACGGGTTGAGGCAGCGACCCGATCGGGCTCATTTTTGGTTATATTGAATAACCAAAATGACCGGAGACGCGCATGGACCACCAGAACCTGATCGCCATCGACATCCACACCCACGCCGAGGTGAGTTGCTGGAACCCCTTCGACAACTACGGCGAGGAATACGACCGCGCGGCGGACAAGTATTTCGGCAGCAACCGCCGGCCCACCATCGCAGAAACCATTGCCTACTAC
>DASUIK010000052.1:0-4013 GCA_036279795.1 Burkholderiaceae bacterium
GTGAAGTCTTTGCCCTTGGGCGGTGCGCCCAGGAAGTAGAAAAAGCCCGGCACCACTTTCTGGAACTCCGAGAAATCCTCGGAGCCGCTGACCTTGGGGATCACCATGGCCTTGCCCCCCATCGCGAGCTTGAGTGCGGGCAGTGAGGCTTCCGTAAGTGCCGCCGGGTTGGTGGTCACGGGGTAGGCCACCGGGCCAAATCGCACCTTGGCCTTGGCGCCGCTGGCGGCCGCGATCGATTCCGCCGTGGTGGTGATGCGCTTGAGCGCGTCCTGGCGCATGTCTTCGTCGAAGGTGCGCAGCGTCCCCATCATCTCCACGTTGTCGGGGATGATGTTGTAGCGTGTGCCGCCCTGTATCTGCGCAATGGTGATGACGGCCGGCTCCTTGCTGATGTTGAGCTGGCGGCTCACCACCGTCTGCAGGCCCAGCACCACTTGGCTGGCGGCCACGATGGGGTCCACCGCCGACCAGGGCGAGGAGCCGTGGCCGCCCTTGCCCTCCACATGGATGTGGATGTTGTCTGAGCCGGCCATCAGCGGGCCGCTGCGGTAGCCCGCCATGCCACTGGGCAGGTTGGCCGTGATGTGCAGGCCGTAGATGGCCTGAACGTCTTTCAGCACCCCGGCTTCCACCATGGCTTTGGCGCCAAAGCTGGGCACCTTGCCGTTGCCATCGGGCTCCACCGGCGCGCCTTCTTCGGCCGGCTGGAAGATGAACTTCACCGTGCCCGGCAATGTGGCTTTCATGCCGGCCAGTGCCTCCGCCGCGCCCATGAGCATGGCCACGTGGGCATCGTGTCCACACGAATGGGTGACGGGTACCTCCTTGCCCAGGTAGGTGGACTTGGCTTTGGAGGCGAACGGCAGGCCGGTGTTCTCGGGCATGGGCAGGGCGTCCATGTCGGCGCGTAGCGCCACCACCTTGCCGGGCAGACCGCCTTTGAGCGTGCCCACCACGCCGGTGCCACTGACGCCGGTTTGCACCTCCATCCCCAGGCGGCGCAGGTGTTCGGCCACCAACTGGGCGGTCCGCACCTCCTGGCCCGAAAGCTCGGGGTGTTCATGGATGTCTCGGCGCCAGGCCACGATCTTCGGAGCAATTGCCTGGATGGCGGTGTCGAGCTTGTGCAGCCCAGCAGCATCCAGGGCCTGGGCATGAGCGCCGGGCAGTGCGCACAGGGTGGCGATCAGCATGCCAGCGGCGGGCAGGGGTTTCAGTGAGGCAAACATGTGAGGGAACGGAGTGGGGTGGAACACGCGTCCATGCTAGGGGTGCGATGGTTGGAACGAAAAGGCAAAATCGCCAAACGACAAGCTGAAATCGCCAAACCCTCCATGCCGCCACCCCGCCTGTTTGGCATCGATTTCCCGGTGATGCCCACCACCGCCATGGGTCATGTGTTGCACGCGATCGAGCTGCTGCGCGCGGCCAACCTGATCGCTCGGCTGAGGGTGGGTCGCACCGCGCCGCGTTTGGGCTGGCGCTTGTGTGACGCACACGGCCGGCCACTGCCCCTGGCCGACGGCCCTTGTCAGCCCATGCTGAGCGAAGGGATGTTCGAGGGCCCACCACAAGCCCAGTGGGTGCTCAGCCAGCACACCGCCGACGTGCCCTCGTTGCGCCAGGCCGTGGCGAGACACAGGCCATTGCGACGGCATCTGGCGGTGGCCCTCGACCAAGGCCAACGGGTGCTCACTTTGGGCAACGGTGCCTGGTTGGCGGCCGCCAGCGGGCGCCTGGGCGGACACCGTGTGGCTTTGCCGTGGTATTGGGCGGCGGCTTTCCACCGCGACCACCCCGAGATGGCCCTCGCGGCCGGCACCGGTGTGTGTGTGGACAGGGCCTGGTACAGCGCGGCTTTGCCGCACGACACCGGTGAGCTGTTGCTGGCGCTCCTGCACGACATCTGGGAGCCCGATTTGCACGACGCGTTGGCCTCGGTGTTGCGACCCGACGCGGCGCGGCACAAGGCCGCGCTGGAGGCCTTGCCCACCCGGCACGTGCCCACCACCCGCGACAGTGCCCTGGCCCGTGCCATCGAGCACTTGGAGAAACACGTGGACCGGCCTTACGCCCTGGACGCCGTGGCACAGGCGGCGGCGGTGAGCCCGCGCACCCTGCTTCGCCACTTCCAGCAGGCATTGGGCCACTCGCCCTTGGACCACCTGCACCGCTTGCGCTGCGAGCGCGCCCGCTTGCTGTTGGAGATCACGCTGGAAGGCATCCCTGCCATCGCGCAGTCTTGTGGGTATACAGACCCCGCAGCGTTTCGCCGCATCTTCACCCGCCACGTTGGGCTCACGCCACAGGTCTACCGCGAGCGCCACACGCTGCGCGCGCCACGCCAGCGCTGGCGGGTGAGCGTCTGACCACGCTCAGTCGTGGTTTGCGGCGCCGCCGCGCTGGCGCTTGAGTTGGCCACGCGCCGCCTTCTCCTGCAGCCGGCGGCGTTTGGAGGCCGCCGTGGGCCGCGTGGCCCGTCGTGCCACCGGCGCCTGCAGGGCGGCATCGATCAAGGCGCACAAGCGCGCCAAGGCCTCGGCACGGTTGCGGCCCTGGCTGCGGTGGGTCTGCGCCTTGATGACCAGAACGCCCTGGGCGTTGATGCGCTGGCCGGCACTGGCCAGCAGGCGCTGCTTGACCTCTGAGGGAAGGGACGATGCCGGGATGTCGTAGCGCAGGTGCACCGCGCTCGACACCTTGTTCACGTTCTGCCCACCCGCGCCTTGGGCGCGCACGGCAGTGAACTCGACTTCGTCTTCGCGCAAGAGGTGGATGGGCGTGTGCATGGTGCGGCATGATAGGCGCCACACACAAGGAGCCGCATGAAAAAACGGATCAGAGCCGTCCACGCGAGGTGGTGGTGGGTGTTGTGGGGGCTGCTGGGTCTCACGGCTTGTGCCTTGGGTCTGAACGAGCCCCACGATGTGCTGGTGAACAGCTTGGGCATGCGCCTGGTGCGTGTGCCTGCGGGTGAGTTCATGATGGGCCACGCCGAAAGCCCCGAGGCCTGGGCGCGCGATTTCTCCGCCTACCCGCCGGACCGATTTGCCAAGCTCTTCGACGAGTCGCCTGTGCACAAGGTGCGCATCACACGCCCGTTTTACCTGGGCCAGCACGAGGTGACGGTGGGGCAGTTCCGGCGTTTTCTGCAACGCTCGGGCCATGTGCCCGAATCGGTGCAGGACGGCACGGGGGGCTATGGCTATAACCCGGCCTACGACCCAGCCACCACCCCTCGCGGCGATGCCTTCGAGGGGCGCGATCCGCGTTACTCGTGGACCAACCCCGGTTTTGCCCAGACCGACGACCACCCGGTGCTCAACGTCACCTGGAACGATGCCGTCGCCATGGCCGCCTGGCTCAGCCGAACCGAGGGCCGGCGCTACCGCCTGCCCACCGAGGCCGAGTGGGAGTACGCCTGCCGCGCTGGCACGAACACCCGTTACCCCAACGGCGACGACCCGCAGCGCTTGCTTGCGATCGCCAACACCTTTGATGCCGATGCTGCCGTGCACTGGCCGCGCTGGTCCGGCTTTGCCCTGCGCGGCAGCGACGGTTTTGCCTTCACCGCGCCGGTGGGCCGCTTCGCACCCAACGCCTGGGGCCTGCATGACATGCTGGGCAACGCCTGGGAGTGGGTGTCGGATTGGCACGCTGACGATTACTACGCCCACTCGCCCGTCGACGACCCGCAAGGGCCAGACACCGGCGACGTGCGCGTGCGCCGGGGTGGCTCCTGGCACACCTGGAGCCTGTATGCGCGCTGTGCTTACCGCAATTGGAACGCGCCCAGCACGCGCTACACCCTGGTGGGCATGCGGCTGCTGCTGGAAGTGGATTGATCAGCCGGGTACGCGGCCGGAAGTCGTGATGAGCGCCCACGCATCCTCCACCCAATCGCACAAGATGGCCCGGGTCTCGCGTGGGTCGATGATGTCCATGATCCCGAACTTCTCTGCCGTGCGGAAGGGCGAGGTCATGTTCAGGTAGAAGGCCTCCAGCTCGGC
>DASUIK010000053.1:0-5751 GCA_036279795.1 Burkholderiaceae bacterium
AGGGCCACTTCAACCACAGGAGACATCCATGAACCAACCTGATACCGAGACAAGTACGGTCGACGTGACGCCGGAAGGCGGCTCTCGTCGCCAGTTCATTAAGACGGCCGCTGCGGGGGCGGCCCTATCGGCGGTGGCCTATGCGCCGGGTCTGGCCAAGCCTGCCTGGGCACAACGCGGTGTGGTCAAGTTCGGTTGCTCGCTGCCACAAAGCGGCAACTTTGAGCAGGTGTCCAAGCTCTACAAGGCCGGTTACGAGTTCTGGTCCGAATCGGTCAACCACAAGGTGCGTGTGGGCGACCGCGAACTGCCGGTGGAGTGGGTGTTCTACGACGACGAGTTCAACCCTGCCCGCACGGCACAGCTGACCGAGCGCCTGATCACGACCGACAAGGTGGACTGCATCCTGGGCACTTACGGCACCGACACCGTCCTGGCACAGGGCGCCGTGGCCCGCCGCTACAAGAAGATCACCATCCAGGGTGGCGCTGCGGCCAAACGGGTGGACGACGAAATCGGTGGTGACGTCACCTTCACCATGGTCGGCTCGGCTGCCGTGTACCCCAAGCTGGCCATGGAGTACCTGGCGGCGCAGAACCCCAAGCCGCGCCGTGTGGCCACCATCACCTACGACGATGCGGCCTACAAGGAAATGACGGCCGCCATCAAGGCCATGTGTCCGGCCCTGGGCCTGGAACACGTGATCGACATCGAGCTGCCCGTGGCCACGCAGGACCTGCGCCCCACGGTGCTCAAGCTCAAGCGAGAGCGCGACATTGACCTCGTCTACTCCACTGGCCACGACGTTCCGCTGATCAAGTTCATCCAGGAATGTGCAGCGTTGGACTTCAACCCCAAGGCCATTGTGGGTGGGCACCTCACCACCAACCCCACTGTCAAGACCAACCTGGCCGACAAACTGCAGAACGTCTATGGCGTGACCCTGTGGCTGCCACAGTTCACCTACAAGGACCCGCACTTCGCTTCGTGCCAGGAGTTCTTCGACAAGTTCAAGGCCGCCAAGGGTTTTGCGCCCACGTACCACTGCGCCCTGGCCTACACCATCCCGTTGTTGTTTGAGCTGGCCATGCGCGATGGCCGCGGCGGTGATCCGCTGGACAACCAGGTCATGCGCCAGAAGCTGATCGCGATGAACAACATCGAGACCATCTGGGGGCCGATCAAGTTCTCGGCCAAGGGCCGCATCGAGTCCGCCGGCCTGCCCGTCATCCAGTGGCAGGGTAAGGACCCGGCGCTCAAAGTGCTGCACCCGCCAGCACTCAAGACCGGCGACATCGTCTACCCGACGCCGCCGTGGTCCAAGCGCGGCTGAGGCGCACACACAGGAAGGCTTGACTCATGATCGATCTGGTCGTCTATGGGTTGCTGAGCGGGGCCATCTTTGCGATGGCGTCGTTTGGTTTTTCCCTGGTGCTGGGGGTGCTCGGCATCGTGAACATGGCCCACGGGGTCTATGTGGTGGTGGGGGGGCTGGTCACGCACGTGCTGGTGACCCGTTCCCAACTGCCCATCCCTGTGGCCATGGCCGTCGGGGTGCTGGGCTGTGGTGTGCTCGCGGCCTTGATGCACAAGGTGTTCGTGGAGCGCGTCTTCCGCAAGAACCCGCTGATGGTGCTGGTGTTGACCTTCGGCCTGTCGATCGTGCTGGTCAAGTTGCTGGAGAAATCCGCCGGGGCGGGCGAGCGCCTGCTCCGCGTCGAGTTGCCCGGCCCCCCCATCGTGGAAATCGGCCCGGTGTTCATTCCCACGGTGGAGATTGCGGTGTTCGTCATCGCCTTGCTGTCCACTGCGGGCCTGCTGGCGATGTTGAACTACACCGACTTCGGCCGCTCCATCCGCGCCTGCCGTGACAACCCGCGCTCGGCCTCCATCCTTGGCGTGAACGTGCCGGCGATCTACACCAAGACCATGTTCTTGTGCGGTGCCTGGACGGGACTGGCCGGCGCGCTCCTGGTGCTGACCAAGCCATTGGCCCCGTACATGCACCTGCAGTGGACGGTGGACGCGTTCCTCATCGTCATCATCGGCGGCCTGGGCAGCATCCCGGGTGTATTGCTGGCGTCTTTTCTGTACGGCACCTTGAACTACCTCGCGTTCTACTACTTCCCGTCGGTGGCCCCCAGCCTCATTTTTGGTGTGCTGATTCTGGTGTTGCTGTTCCGGCCGCAAGGTCTGTTTGGCCTCGGTGCCGTGGTTCGCAAGTGAGGCCCTCATGACAATACAAAGCAACAACCGTTCGCTGCCGCGCCAACTGGCGTGGCTTGTGGCTGGCACCGCCGTGGCCGCGCTCCTGCCTTGGGTGGCCGACGCCTATTGGACGCGCCTGCTCGTGTTCATGTTCATCAACATTGGGTTGGCCAGTTCGTGGAACATCGTCGGGGGCATCACCGGCTACCCCTCTTTCGGCCACGGCGTGTTTTTTGGCATGGGGGCCTACACCTGTGCCATCCTCATGGCGCGCTACCAGGTGCCCTTTGCGCTGGTCATTCCGTTGGCTGCGCTGGTCGTGGGTCTGTTCTCGCTGGCCTTCATGCCCATGTTCAAGCAGCGGGGCTTTTTCTTCGCGCTGTCCACCCTGGCCGCCGCGTTGGCCGTGGATTCGGTGATCCGCAACGTGCCGTGGCTGCGTGGGCTGGGCGCCAACGACCAGGGCTGGAACCTGCCCAACGAGCACTCGGTGCACTTCTACTTCTACTGCGCCTTGTTGGCTTTGTTGTGCTGCCTGGCGTCCATCCTGGTGCTCATGCATTCGCGCATCGGTCTGGCGCTGCGGGCCATCCACAAGGACGAGATTGTCGCGTCGGCTGCTGGCATCCACTGCGCGCGTACCAAGCTCATCGCCTTCGTGATGTCTGCTGTCTGGCCGGCGGTGTTTGGCGCCATCTACGCGCCGTTTCTCGTGTACATCAGTCCTGAGACAGTGTTCGATTTGAAGATCACCCTCAACATGATCGTCTTCACCGTGTTCGGCGGCATCGGCACCTTCCTGGGCCCTATCGTGGGTGGTGTGGGGCTGACCCTGATCGACCAGTTTGCGTGGTCGCATTTCCTGGACTACCACTCGCTGATTTACGGTGTGCTGATCGTCCTCATCATCACCTTCAGCCCTGGCGGTGTGCTGAGCTGGGTGCAGCGCGGTGGGCAAGGAGGTCGCGCATGAGCACGACACAGAACCTGCTGGAAGTGCGCGACGTGTCGCGGGCCTTCGGGGGCGTGAAGGCGGTCAATGGGCTGTCCTTCGACGTCCGCCAGGGCGAGATCCTGGGTCTGATCGGT
The DNA here is from genome assembly GCA_036279795.1 of Burkholderiaceae bacterium. Classification (GTDB taxonomy): domain Bacteria; phylum Pseudomonadota; class Gammaproteobacteria; order Burkholderiales; family Burkholderiaceae_C; genus Hydrogenophaga. Next base: position 3,298 of record DASUIK010000053.1, read on the forward strand.
CCCAACGGGGCGGGCAAGACGACGGTGTTCAACCTGATCTCGGGTATTCAGCACCCGGACAGCGGCAGCATCCAGCTCAGTGGTCAGCCGATCGCCGGCTTGCGGCCCGATCAGGTGTGTGCTGCGGGCATTTCGCGCACCTTTCAGACGGCGTCTTTCCTGCCGGGCATGAGCACGTACGCCAACGTCGAGCTCGCGGCGGCGTTCCGTCCGGCCGACAAGCGCCGCCGTCGCAGTACCGCCGAGGTGACGGAAGCGGCCCTGCGCGCCACCGACCTGCTGTCGGTGGCCCATGTGGACGCAGAGATGCTCAACGTCTCGCAGCAGAAGAAGCTGGAGATCGCGCGCGCGATGGCCAGCGAGCCGCTGTTGATGATGACCGACGAAATTGTCGCCGGTCTCAACCCCACCGAAACCAACGAGGTGCTGGACATTCTCATGCGCTTGAACGCCGTCGGCACCACGCTGGTCTTTGTGGAGCACGATGTGCGCGCGGTGTTGTCGCTGTCCAACCGCTTGGTGGTGATTGCGCAGGGCCAGTTGCTCGCGGAGGGCGACCCGCGCGAGGTCGCCCGCTCACCCGAAGTCATCCGCGTCTACCTGGGAAATCGTTATGCTGGAAATCACTGATCTGAGCGCCGGCTACTTTCCCGGCCGCGAAGTCATCCACAACATCCGTGTCCGCGTGGCGCCAGGCAGCCTGGTCAGCGTCATCGGCTCCAACGGTGCGGGCAAGTCCACCTTGTTGGGCAGCATCTTTGGCTTCGTGCCGCACGCCCGGGGTCAAGTGCGCCTGGCCGGGCAAGAGCTGGTGGGCTTGGATCCCCACGAAATCGCACGTGCTGGCGTGCGGATGGTGCCCGAGAACCGGGGCACGCTGGTGTCGTTGTCTGTGCTGGACAACCTTCAGCTCGGTGGCCTCGGATTGGCCAAACATGCGATCGCCGAACGCATGGAGCGTCAGCTCCAGCGCTTCCCTCGCCTCAAGGAGCGTCTGCACCAGCGTGCCGGCATGTTGTCGGGCGGCGAGCAGCAAATGCTCGCCATCGCACGTGCCTTGATGGCGAACCCGAGCGTGCTGCTGCTTGACGAACCCTCGCAAGGCCTGGCTCCTGTGGTGGTGGAACAGATCTTCGAGTTGCTGGCCGCGCTTCGGGGCAGCGACATCATGATCCTGCTCGTGGAACAGGACGTGGGCCTGAGCCTGGAGATCAGCGACCACGCCTATGTCATCGAAAAGGGGCGCGTTTCGCAAGAAGGTTCGGGCAAAGCCTTGCTGGACGACCCGCAGGTGCGCGAAGCCTTCCTGGGCATCGCCTGACGCCCATGCAGCGGGCCAGCCGCTGGCCTCATTTCACCTTTCTCACACCTAATGCACACCACCATGGGACCACTGCAAGGCCTGAAAATCATTGAAATCGCCGGTATCGGTCCTGCGCCGTTTTGCGCGATGTTGCTCTCGGACATGGGCGCCGACGTGATCCGCATCGAGCGCGCCAACGCGCCCGACACCGGCATCCCCATCGAAAAGCGCTTTGAGGTGCTCAACCGGGGCCGCCGCTCGGCGGCGCTCGATCTGAAGTCGCCCGCCGACGTGGCGGTGCTCAAAGGGCTGATCGCCAAGGCCGACATCCTGTTCGAGGGGTACCGGCCGGGGGCCATGGAACGCCTGGGTTTGGGGCCAGACGATTGCTGGGCCATCAACCCGCGCCTGGTCTATGGCCGCATGACGGGCTTTGGTCAGACCGGCCCGTTGGCTCAGGCTGCCGGCCACGACATCAACTACGTGGCGCTGAGCGGTGCGCTCGATGCCATTGGCCCCGCCGGTGGCCCACCCGTGCCGCCCCTCAACCTGGTGGGGGACTTTGGCGGTGGCGGCATGCTCATGGCCATGGGTTTGCTGGCCGCCTACATCGAAGCGAAATCCTCCGGCAAGGGCCAGGTGGTGGATGCGGCCATGGTCGATGGCTCCACCCTGCTGATGGCCAGCACCTACGCGCTCAAGGCGGCCGGCTTATGGGGCGGCGGACGTGGCGGCAACATCCTCGATGGCGGTGCGCCCTGGTATGGCGTCTATCCCACGTCCGACGGACGCTACATTTCGCTGGCGCCCATTGAGCCGCGGTTTTACGCGGAGTTCGTTCGTTTGGCCGGCCTGGACGTGCAGGCCTTGCCGCACCAGCTCGATACCACAAGGTGGTCCGAGTTGCGGCAGATCATTGGCCAGGCCATCGCGTCCAAAACGCTGGCCGAATGGTGCGAACTGCTGGAGGGCAGTGATGCGTGTTTTGCGCCCGTGTTGTCCATGGACGACGCGCCCCAGCATCCCCACATGCAGGCTCGGGAATCGTTCGTCTCGGTTGATGGTGTGTTGCAGCCTGCGCCAGCGCCCCGCTTCAGCCGCACCCCGGCGGCCGTGCAGCGCCCGCCGGCCACGCCCGGCGAACACACCGC
>DASUIK010000054.1:0-3329 GCA_036279795.1 Burkholderiaceae bacterium
GGTGAACGCGCGTGCGACCTGCATCGGCTTGGCCAAGGCCTTGGGCATCGCGCCCTCGCAGGTGCTGCCGTTTTCCACCGGCGTCATCATGGAGCCGCTGCCGGTGGATCGGGTGCTCGCAGGCTTGCCCGCCGCCATCGCTGATGCGCAAGCGGTGCACTGGCTCAAGGCCGCTGAAGGCATCATGACCACCGACACCGTGGCCAAGGCCGCGAGCCGCCAGGTGGTGGTGGGTGACCAGACCGTGACCATCACGGGCATCGCCAAGGGCGCAGGCATGATCCGCCCCAACATGGCCACCATGCTGGGCTTCGTGGCGACCGACGCGAAGATCGCCCCAGCACTACTCCAGACCCTGGCGCGGGAACTCGCCGACGGCTCCTTCAACCGGGTGACGGTGGATGGCGATACCTCGACCAACGACAGCTTTGTGCTGGTGGCGACACGCCAGGCCGCGCATGCCGAGATCACCGCCTGGGACGGCGCCGAGGCACAGGCCCTCAAGGCCGCGCTGTTGGACGTGGCGCGCACGTTGGCGCACGCCATTGTGCGCGACGGCGAAGGCGCGACCAAGTTCATCGCGGTGCGCGTGGAAGGTGGTGCCACCACCGACGAGTGCCTGAAAGTGGCCTACGCTGTGGCACATTCACCGCTGGTCAAAACAGCCTTTTTCGCCAGCGACCCCAACCTGGGCCGCATCCTAGCGGCCGTGGGCTACGCCGGCATCACCGACCTGGACCAGGGCAAGATCGAGCTGTATCTGGACGACGTGCACGTGGTCACGCAAGGTGGGCGCAACCCCAGCTACCGAGAGGAAGACGGCGCTCGCGTGATGAAGCAGAGCGAGATCACCATCCGCATCGGCCTGGGCCGTGGCGCGGTGACCGACACCGTATGGACCTGCGATTTCAGCCACGACTACGTGACCATCAACGCCGATTACAGAAGTTGAACCCGGCATGAACGAACACTTTGAGCGACTGCTCCAACGCGCCGAGCAACTGATCACCCGCATCGAATCGGTGTTGCCCCAGCCGCTGGGCGAGCCCGACTGGTCGGCTTCCATCGCCTACCGTTACCGCAAGCGCAGCAGCGGTCACGGCGGCTTGGAGCCGGTGCGCCACGTGGCCGACATGGCCCTGGCCTCGCTCAAGGAAATCGATCAGCAGAAAGAAAAGATCCAGCGCAACACCGAGCAGTTCGTGAAAGGCCTGCCGGCCAACAACGTGCTCCTCACCGGCGCGCGTGGCACCGGCAAAAGCTCGCTGATCAAGGCTTGCCTCAACGCGTACGCGCCACAGGGCCTGCGCCTGATCGAGGTGGACAAGGCGGACCTCACCGACCTGCCCGACATCGTGGACGTGGTGGCCGGCCGGCCCGAGAAGTTCATTGTTTTCTGCGACGACCTCAGCTTCGAGGATGGCGAGCCCGGCTACAAGGCACTCAAGTCCATCCTGGATGGCTCGGTCTCGGCGGCATCGCCCAACGTGCTGATCTACGCGACCAGCAACCGGCGCCACCTGCTGCCCGAGTACATGAAGGAAAACCTCAGCTACACGCACACGGCGGATGGCGAGGTCCATCCGGGCGAGGTGGTGGAAGAGAAGATTTCGCTGTCCGAGCGTTTTGGGCTGTGGGTGAGCTTCTATCCTTTCAGTCAGGACGAGTACCTGGCCATCGTGGCGCAGTGGTTGTCGTCCTTCAACGTGCCGCAGGCGGCCATCGAAGCGGCCCGCCCCGAAGCGCTGGTCTGGGCACTGGAGCGCGGCTCGCGCAGCGGCCGCGTGGCTTACCAGTTCGCGCGTGACTATGCGGGCAAGCACGCCGCATGAGCGAAACGCGCAAGCACACCGAGGTGGCCGTCGGTATTCTGATCCGTGCCGATGGTGCGCTGCTGCTGTCCACCCGCCCCGAGGGCAAGGCCTACGCCGGCTACTGGGAGTTCCCGGGCGGCAAGATCGAGGCCGGCGAGACGGTGACCGAGGCCTTGCGGCGCGAATTGATCGAAGAACTGGGCGTGACCATTGCCGACGCCCACGAGTGGAAGGTCACCGAACACGACTATCCGCACGCGCTGGTGCGCCTGCACTGGTGCAAGGTGTTCGATTGGAGCGGTGCATTTGAGATGCGCGAAGGCCAGCAAATGGCTTGGCAGTCCTTCCCGCTGACGGTGTCCCCGGTGTTGCCGGGGGCTTATCCGGTGCTCGACTGGTTGGAAGCCGAACAAGGCCTCACTGGAGCCTAGGGTTGCCGAACGGTTGTTCGTCGGGCGGTGCTTCGGCGGGCACACGGAAGTGTTCGGCCGCCCACGCACCGATGTCCAGGTTTTTGCAGCGCTCGCTGCAAAACGGCCGGTAGGGGTTGGCCGTGGCGTAGACGCTGTCGCCGCTACAGCCCGGGCAGCGCACCAGACGGGGTTTCACCTCGTTGTCGCTCATGCGCACAAGCTCAGCTCAAAGTTCATGTCCACGTCGGTGGCCCCGTGCAAGCGGTGGTCTTCGCCCATGCGCATCATGCGCACCGAAAACATCAGGCGATTGCCGCTGATTTCGGGCACCAAGCCTTGGCTGCCATCGATGAAAACGCGCAGCAACTGAAACGTGCGCCCTTGTGGCAGGTTCTGCTGGAACTGCCCGCCCACAGCCACCACTTTTTGAGGCGATCCCGCGTCGCGCAGGAGCTTGAGCAGCCAGTGGATGGCCTCTGCCAACGGCGCGAGGTGGCTGACCCAGCCGTTGAGGTCTTGCTGGCGGCGCTCCGGCGGCTGGTGTTGCCAGTCGTAGTAGGCGGGGAGGTCGAATTCGCAGGTGCCACCGGGGATGCCGATGCGGCTGCGGATGGCCATGAGCCAGTCGTTGTCTGTCAGTGCCTGCCCCATCTTGCCGGAGATGGCGTTGAGGGCTGCAAAGCATGCATCGAGCTGGCCCACCACCTGGTCCAGCGCGGCCTCGGAGATGGCCGGGTTGCCCCGGTAGCTGTTGAGCTGCTGCTTGTGTTTTTCCAGGTCCTTGAGCACGTCCGTTTTCATGTCGGCACGTGCCGCCACGTCCATCACCTCGAAGATGGTCTGGATGGCGAAGTGGTGGTCCAGCGCGTGCGTGCGGGGGACCAGTTCACCCAGGCGCCGGAACAGGTCTTCCAGTCGAAGGTAGGTCCGGATGCGTTCGTTGAAGGGGTACTCGTACAGGATCACGGCGCGGGCGGGCTGGCAGGTGGGCGGACAGCGGGCATCATAGCCCGAATGATGTGGCGAGGGCCCGCACGTCGCGTTCCAATTGCAGCAGGGTGTTGCCAGCCCCGTTGAAAACCACGGCGTCGGCGACGGCCAA
>DASUIK010000055.1:0-5469 GCA_036279795.1 Burkholderiaceae bacterium
CCGAGGCCATGGCCCGCCAGGACCGCAGCTTCACCCAGACCGAAAACGCCAACCACCGCACCGACCACGCGGTGGTGGGCGCCATCGTGGCGCGCACCTGGCGCCTGCCGCAGCCTGTCGCCATCGCCATCCGCCTGCACCCGGCCTTCGAGGCCGTCGTACTGGCCTGACCTCAGGTGCTCACAACGGGTGTTCCGTGTAGAACTGCCCGCCGTGGAACAACAACGGTGAAGCGCCGGCGCGGTGTTGGCAGCGCTCCACCTCGCCCACGAAGATCACGTGGTCGCCTTCCTCGTACCGGCTGCGGTTGAAGCATTCGAATACCGCCACCGCGCCTTCCAGCAGCGGTGCGCCGCCCACGCCTCCGCTGAAGTCCACGCCAGCCCAGCGGTCCACGTGTTTCGTGGCAAAACGCTCGGCCAGGGCACGTTGGTCCGCTGCGAGCACGTTGATGGCGTAGTGCGATCCGCTGGCAAACGTTGCCATGGACGCGGCGGCTCGGGCGAGGCTCCACAACACGAGCGGCGGCGACAGCGAGACCGAATTGAAGGAGTTCGCGGTCAGGCCCACCAAGCCGCCGTCCGCCGCGCGTGCGGTGACGATGGTGACGCCGGTGGCGAACATGCCCAGCGCGTTGCGGAAGTCGCGGGTGCTGGGCGGGGGCAGGTGGGCCAAGGGGCCGGGTGTGACATGCATGGAGGGGCCGTAGTATGCCCCGCCTGCTTTGGCCCTGCTGGTCGCCGTACTGAACAGCGCACCGAACCGCGTACCTGACGGCGTAACATGGCCCTATGTTGCCGCGATTCACCACCTTGGGCCGGGGCCCGGTTCTGCTCATGTTGCACGACGTGGACGCCAGCCACCTGGCGTTCGCGCCCCAGGTGGAAAGCTTTGCCAGCCTGGGCTACCAGGCGGTGGCTTGGGATATGCCGGGCTATGGCCACAGCTCACCCGTCGAGCCCTACGATTTCAAAGGCCTGGCCGCACGTTGTGTCGCCTTGATCGAGGCCTTGACGCAGCGTCCGGACGGCTCGCATGCCTCGGTCATCCTGCTGGGGCAAGGCATGGGTGGCATGGTGGCGCAGGAGGTGGTGCTGCGTCGCCCTGAGCTGGTTAACCGCCTCATCTTGAGCGGTACCTTGGCCGCCTGGGCCGACGTGCCCGAGCCACAAAGCGAGGTTTACCTGACCGAGCGCATCGCACCGCTCGACGCGGGCCTGAGCATGCGCGAGCTGGCGCAGCGCATCGTGCCCAGACAGGTGGGGCCGGGTTCGTTGCCCGAGGGTGCGCGCTTGGCCGAGCATGCGCTGGGCGGCGTGTTCCCATCCACCTACCGGCGGGCCCTGGACGCGCAGACGCGCTTTGATCGCCGAGCGGCTTTGGCGCACGTGCGGGTGCCCACGCTGTTGCTGTCAGGGGAGTTCGACACGCTGGCCTCACCCGAGCGCATGCAGGCCATGGCGCTGGATCTGCCGTTGGCTCATGCCGCTGTGCTGCCGGGTGTGGGCCGTTGGCCCAACCTGGAGGCGCCGGAAGACTTTGACGGCGCGGTGCTGTCCTTCCTGGCCGACACCGCACCGGGCATGCGCGCCAGCGGCATGCTGCACTGACGCCGCTCAGGCGGCGACGCTGTGCCGCTTCCAGTTGCCAGCGTGCGCGCCGGTGCCGCTGCCCATGCCGTGGAACTTGAAGTTCATGGCCGGCACTTCGCCGCTGATGAGTTCGGCCATGGCGCGACCGGAGCCGGCGCCGTGGGTCCAGCCCAAGGTGCCGTGGCCGGCGTTGACCCACAGCTTGCCCACTTGCGTGCGGCCAATCAGCGGGATGTTGGTGGGGGTGGCCGGGCGCAGGCCGGTCCAGAACTGCGGGTCGCCGCCTTCCTCGGGCGTGCGCGTGTCGGCCACACCGGGGAACACTTCTTCGATCCGGCGCACCAGCATCTCGCAACGCTTCTTGGCCAGCGGCGTGTCCAGCGACAGGTCGAAGCCGCCCAGCTCGATGGTGCCGGCCACGCGCAACTGGTTGCCCAAGCGCGAGATGGCGATCTTCAGGCCGTCGTCGATCATGCTCACGCTGGGCGCCAGCTCGGGCTTGAGCAGCGGCAGCGTGGCGCTGTAGCCCTTGCCGGGGTAGATGGGCACGTTGACGCCCACCGTGCGCAGCAGCGGCGTGGTGTAGGAGCCGCAGGCGGCCACGAAGGCGTCGCCCACCACGGTGCGCACCTCGCCGCTGTGGCGGTCGCGCACACGCACGCTTTGCATCTCACCGCTGACGGTGTTGAGCTGTTCGATGTCGTGGCTGAACAGCATGCGCGCGCCCTTGTCGGCGCACAGCGCGGCGAGCTTCTGGGTGAACACGCGGGCGTCGCCGTGTTCGTCGGAGGGGGTGTAGGTGCCGCCCACGATGCGGTCGCCAAAGGCGCGCAGAGCCGGTTCGATTTGCAACAGCTCGTCGCGCGAGATCACGCGGCGCTTCACGCCATGGCGGCCCATCACCTCGGCCGCAGTGGCCGCGCCGTCAAACGACTTGGCGTCGGTGTAGTAGTGGGCAATGCCGCGCTCCAGGCGGTTGTATTCGATGCCGGTGGTGGCCACCATGTCCTTGAGGGTGGCGTGGCTGAAGGCGCCCAGGGCCACCAGTTGCGCCACGTTGCGCTCGAAGGCAGCGTCGTTGCATTGGCCCAGGAATTGCAGGCCCCACTTCCACTGGTCCCAGTCGAGTTGCGGGCGGAACAGCAGCGGCGAGGTGGGCGAGAACATCCACTTGAGCGCCTTCAGCGGCGCCTCGCGGTTGGCCCAGGGCTCGCAGTAGCTCACCGAAATCTGCGCCGCGTTGGCAAAGCTGGTTTCCAGCGCTGCGTCAGGCTGGCGGTCCACCAGCGTGACCTCGTGGCCGCGTTCCAGCAAATGCCAGGCGGTGCTCACGCCGATGATGCCGGCACCCAATACAACCACTCGCATAGCGTCCACCTTGGAAAAATTTGACTGTTGCGCAGTATGGGAAAAACCGGCTTGAAATTGAAGTGAAATTAAACTAAATTGAAAAACATCAGAACGACTAATGAAAGGATGCCATGAGCACCTTTGACCCCGATGCCTTGGAATGCCTGGCCGCCATCATCGAAGAGGGGGGCTTTGAGCGCGCCGCGCAGCGCCTGTCCATCACACAGTCGGCGGTGTCGCAACGCCTGCGCGCGCTGGAGGCGCAGGTGGGCACGGTGCTCATCGTGCGCAGCCGCCCGCTCAAACCCACGCAGGCGGGGCAACTGCTGCTCAAACACGCCAAGATGATGCGGCTGCTGCGCGCCGACCTGGAGCGCGACCTGAAAGAGCTGGCCCCCAGTTCCACTGGCGGCGGGCGCGACGACGAGCGCATTTCGGTGGCCATCAACGCCGACAGCATCGCGACTTGGGCCCTGGGTGCGCTCACACCGCAGGCGCAGAGTGGCCTGCCGATTGAAATCATCCACGACGACCAGGATTTCACCCAGGAATGGCTGCGCGAGGGCCAGGTGCTGGGCTGCGTCACCGCCATCGGCCAGGCGTTGCGCGGCTGCAAGATGGACGCCCTGGGCACCATGGACTACGTGGCCGTGGCCTCGCCAGCTTTCGCCGAACGCCACCTGCCAGCGGGCCTGAACGCGCACAACTTTCACCAGCTGCCTTTCGTCGCCTTCAACCGCAAGGACGACATGCAGCGCGAGTTCGTCGCCCGTGCCTTCGGCCTGCAACGGGTCATGCTGCGCCAGCTGTATGTGCCCTCTTCCGAGGGTCAGGTGGCGGCCGCCTTGCGGGGCTGGGGCGTGAGCGTGGTGCCCGAGCTGCTGGTGCGTGAACGCCTGGCACGCGGGGTGCTGGTCAACGTCGCGCCCACGCATGTGCAAGGTGTGAAGCTGTATTGGCACTGCTGGAACCTGGCGTCCGACGTGCTGGATGGCCTGAGCGCGGCCCTGCGCCGCGAGGCGGCCGCGCAGTTGCGGCAAACATGAAAAAGCCCGCCGGCTGCAGGTGCAGCGGGCGGGCCTGGTTGGCGCGTGGTCGTGCTTACTGCGGCATCACCACGGTGTCGATCACGTGTATCACACCATTGCTGGCCACCACGTCGGTCTTCACCACGTTGGCGGCGTCCACCTTGACGCCACCCATGGTGCTCACGGTCAACTCGCTGCCCTGAACCGTCTTGACCTTACCGGCCTTGACGTCGGCGGCCATCACCTTGCCCGGTACCACGTGGTAGGTGAGCACTTTGGTCAGCGCGGCTTTGTCCTTGAGCAGGGCGTCCAGCTTGTCCTTGGGGATCTTGGCGAAGGCTTCATCCGTGGGCGCAAACACCGTGAACGGGCCAGTGCCCTTGAGCGTGTCCACCAGGCCAGCGGCCTGCACCGCGGTCACCAGCGTCTTGAACGAACCGGCCGAGACGGCCGTGTCAACGATGTCGGCAGCCTGGGCGGCCAGGGCGCTCAGGCCCATCACGGAAGCGATCAGCAGTTTTTTCATGGTCAGTCCTGTTGCGGTGAAAGGTTGAAGGGAGAACAAGAAGGAAGGGTCAGGCGGGTGCCAACGGCAGGATCACCTTGTCGATGACATGGATCACACCGTTGCTGGTCATCACGTCGGTGGCGACGATGTTGGCCTTGCGGCCAGCCTGGTCGGTGATGGCCAGGTCGCTACCCACCGTGAAGGTGGCGCCCTGCAGCGTGGTGATGGGGGTATTGAGTGGCACCTGCGCCTTGAACACCCGGTTGGGCACCACGTGGTAGGTCAGCACCGCTGTGAGCAGCTCGGTGTTGGCAAACAAGGCCTCCTTGGTCACGCCCAGCTCGGCCAGGGCGGCGGCAAAGGCGGCGTTCGTGGGGGCAAACACGGTGAAGGGGCCGGCGGCGCTGAGCGCATCCACCAGGCCAGCGGCCTGCACGGCCTCCACCAGCACGCTGAATTCGGGCGCCGAGGCGATCGCGGTTTGCACGATGGTCTTGTCGGCCGGCAGGATCACCTTGTCGATCACGTGGATCACGCCGTTGCTGGCAGCCACGTCGGTGCTGGTGATGTTGGCCACGCGGTTGCGGCCATCGGTGATCTTCAAACCGTTGTTGGACTCGATCTTGAACACGCCGCCCTGCACCGTGGCGATGGGCTGGCCCAGCACGCCGGCCACCGCACTGGCTTCCACCTTGGCGGGCAACACGTGGTAGGTCAGCACCGCAGTGAGCAGCGCCTTGTTGGCGAGCAGCGCTTCTTTGCTCACGCCCAGTTCCGTCAGCAGCGCGGCGAACGCGGCGTTGGTGGGGGCGAACACGGTGAAGGGGCCGGTCCCACTCAACGTGGTCGCCAGATCGGCGGCCACCACAGCTTCCACCAGGATGCTGAAGTCGGGCAGGCTCTGCGCGACCTCGACCAGGTTCTTGGGCGGGTTGTGGTCATCGTCGCCGCCGCCGCACGCGGTCAACAGGGCGGTACCGGCGCTGGCTGC
>DASUIK010000056.1:0-2160 GCA_036279795.1 Burkholderiaceae bacterium
GTCACCGGCGTGGCCGGCCCCACCGGCGGCAGCGCCGACAAGCCGGTGGGCACGGTGTGGTTTGGCTGGAGCGTGAACGGCAGCACCCACAGCGAATGCCAACGTTTTGACGGTGACCGCGCAGCGGTGCGAGCCGCCACCGTGCGACACGCGCTGGCCGGGCTGCTGGCGCGGCTGACCTGATCAACGCGGGCTGGATCAGGCCGACCGCACAAAGCCATCGAGGGCCCGACGCGGCGTGTGGGGTTGCGGCGCGCAGTGGCCCACGCGGCTGAACATCTGCATCACCTCGTCTTCCGCAGAGCGGCCCAGCAGCAAGGCTTGCAGGCGCTCGCGGTGCGGCCGCATTTCTTCAAACTCCTGCGGCGCCTGGCTCATGGGGTGCATTTGCAGATCGAGTTCGGTGGCCTTGAGCTGCTGGCGCATGTAGGCGCGCCCGGCCAACACCTCGGCATGGCGGGTGGTGCCGGCGGCGGCATCGCGCGCAAACGGCGTGCTCAGCCACACAAAACCCATGGCGCTCAGGCTGTGGCTCTCAAAGCGTTCCATCATTTGGCGGTAGGCGGTGCTGCCTTCGGCTGGCGGCTGTGTGCGATCGAAGGCCCCCACCGCGTTGGCCAGGCGCGGCAGCCAGCCATTGACGCTGATGCCGTCGCGGTGCCGGGCGATCTCGTCTGGCCCCACGCGCGTGAGGCGCACGCTCTCCATCACCGTGCGCGGTGTCAGCAGCTCCACCCGCGCTGACTGCCAGCACAGCTCGCGCAGGGCCGCCACTTGAGTGGTGTCCACCGTGGCGCCATGGCGAACGCGCTCGCTTTCCACCACGGCGGCCAGGGCGGCCAGCATGGCCGGTGCCACCGGGCGGGTGGTGTCGTAGGGCACCTTGGCCGTGTGGCGGCGCCGCAGCTGGGCAAACAGCGGGTCTTTGGTCGGGGCCGGCGCACCGGGCGACCAGTGCACGCGCGCCACCGGGCGGGCGTCGAGGCTGCGGAGGGCAAACGCGCCCTCGGGGAACAAGGTGACGGTCGGCGCCAGGCCACGCTCCTTGAGCGCGATCACCAGCGCTTCGATGAAGGTGCCCTGGCTGATCACGATCTGGCGGAACCACGGGTCGGTCATGGGCAGGGTGCGCTCCAGGTCCACGTGCAGGGTGAGGGCGTGGGGCTCGCGCAGGTCCACCAGCCAGGGCTGGCGGTTGTGCGAGTTGGGGGCCAGGATGGCGTGGGCGAGTGCCCAGCGGCGGTGGTCGGGCTCGTCACCCGGGCCGTTCCAGGCGGCCAAGGCTTCGGCAGGCAACGCGGTGCTGCAGCCGCTGAGACCGGCGGTGGTGGCAGCGGCGGCGAGGGTGCCACCGCCCACGAGGCGGATGAAGTGTCGGCGTTCCATGGGGGCTCCTAAGCGTGGGCGTTTTGCAGACGCGGTTCGTGACTCAGGTCGCGGAGCGCTTGGTGCAGCGCATCGGGCCAAGGCGTGTGGGGCTCGGTGCCAATCAGCCCCTGCAGCGAGGCGTTGTCCAGCTGGTGCGGGCGCTGCCAGAGGTAGCGCATGCCACACAGGCTGCGCAGCGTGGGCGACACCAGGCCCAACGCACGCAACAGCGGCCACGGCATGCCCTGGGTGCGCAGGGGACCCGCAACGCCTTGCAAGCCGGCCACCCAGTCGTCCAGCGTGAGCGTGTGGCCCTGGAAGTGCAGGGTGGCGAAGGCGGGCAGGCGTTCGCGCTGCTCGGCCACGCGCACAAAGGTCTGGGCCAGATCGGGCAGGTAGGCCCAGGCGTGGGGCACGCCCAACGGGCCGGGCAGCGTGAGCTTGCCACGTTGCAGGTCCTTGACCAGCACCAGGTCCAGCCACGAGCCGCTGCCGGCGCCGAAAAAGTCGCCCGCGCGAATGACGATGGTGCGTGGGCCACCTTGCTGGGCGCGGTCTATCAGGTGCTGCTCCAGCGCCACCCGCACCCGGGCCTTGGTGTGGTCGGGCTGCGGCGGTGTGTGTTCGCTCAATTGCGCCGGCAGTTGGCTGCCATAGCCGTACACGTTGCCCGGCAGCATCAGCGTGGCGCCCAGGGCCTGGGCCAGCGAGGCCGCGTGCTCGGCCAGCTGGGGCACCTCACGCTGCCATGCGGCATCGGTGTAGCGGCGCGGGTTGAGCGCGTGCACCACC
>DASUIK010000057.1:0-17759 GCA_036279795.1 Burkholderiaceae bacterium
CCACTCCGCCGGGCTGGACCTCTATGTCTGAACACGTCTGCCCAAAAGCTGCCACTTTCTGCCGCTTATCGCGCGCAAAGCGGGTACGGGCTGCCGCCATAATCGCAGCCATGGCGCCACGCTCCAGGCGCTGACCGATCACCTGCACACCAAGAGTATTCGACATGGCCACCAAAGCACCCGCCGCCGCAGGCGAAGCCGAAGCCAAACCTGCCAAGGGCAAGAAAATGCTCATCATCATCCTGGCGGTGGTGATCCTGCTGTTGGTCGCGGGCGGCGGCGCAGCCTTCTTCCTGCTCAAGAAGAAGGGCGGCGACGCCGAACACGAGGAAGACGCCGCACCCGCCAAGTCGGCCAAGGTCGATCCCAAGTCGGCGCCCACCTATTTGCCACTCGAAAACATGGTGGTCAACCTGGCCGACCCCGGCGGCAACCGCTTCGCTCAGGTCGGCATCACGCTGCAGGTCGATGACCTGAAGACGGGCGACACCATCAAGGCCTTCATGCCCGGCATACGCAACGGCATCCTGCTGATCCTGTCCCAGCGCACCACGGACGAGCTGCTCCAGGTCCAGGGCAAGGAGCAACTGGCGGCCGACATCATCGCGGAGGTCTCGCGCCAGCTCGGCTACGAGGGCAAGAAGCACAACCCGGTGCAGGCGGTGCTGTTCTCCAGCTTCATCGTGCAGTAGCCATGAGTGAATCGTTCCTTTCCCAGGACGAAATCGACGCCCTCCTGGAGGGTGTCACCGGCGAGAGCCAGAAACTCGCCAAGGAAGAGGTGCCCACCGGCGCGGTGCGCAGTTACGACCTCTCCAGCCAGGAACGCATCGTGCGTGGGCGCATGCCCACCATGGAGGTCATCAACGAACGATTTGCGCGCAACCTGCGCGTGGGCCTGTTCAACTTCATCCGCCGCAGCCCCGAGATTTCGGTGGGCACCGTAGCGGTGCAGAAGTACAGCGCCTTCCTGCGCGAACTGGTGGTGCCCACCAACTTCAACATCGTGGCCATCCGCCCGCTGCGTGGCAACGGCCTGATCGTGTGCGAGCCCACGCTGTTGTTCGGCGTGATCGACAGCCTCTTTGGCGGCACGGGCAAGTTCCACACCCGCATCGAGGGCCGCGACTTCTCGCCCACCGAGCAGCGTGTGATCAACCGGCTGGTCGAGGTCATTTCAGAGGAGTACAAAAAAGCCTGGAAAGGCGTGTACCCCCTGGAATTGGCCTACCAGCGTTCGGAAATGCAGCCGCAGTTCGCCACCATCGCCACGCCCAGTGAGATCGTGGTGTCGACCAGCTTCACGCTGGAGATTGGCGACCTCACCGGTTCGCTGCACATGTGCATTCCCTACGCCACGCTGGAACCCATACGCGACGTGCTGTACTCCTCGGTGCAGGGCGACGCCATTGAGGTGGACCGGCGCTGGGTCAAGCTGCTCAGCCACGAAATCCAGGCCGCACAAGTCGAATTGGTGGCTGAACTGGCCAGCGCGGATGCGACTGTGGAGCAATTGCTCTCACTCAAGGTGGGCGACTTTATCGAACTCGAACGCAAACAGCAGATTGAGGCCGCCGTTGACGGTGTGCCGGTGGTGGCCTGCCAGTACGGCACCCACAACGGCAAGTACGCGCTCAAGGTCGAGCGCATGCTGCGCACCCCCGACAAGTCGTGGACCGGAGATTCCTATGACAAATGAAAACGATCCCAAGAGCCAGGACGACGTGGCCGACGACTGGGCGCAGGCGCTTCAGGAGCAGTCCAGCTCCGGCATGAGTGGCGACTTTGCGTCTGCCGCGCCCCACTTCGACAATGTCGAGAGCGCGCCCACCACCAACAACGACATCAGCATGGTGCTGGACATCCCTGTCCAGTTGTCGGTGGAACTGGGCCGCACCAAGGTGCCCATCAAATACATCCTGCAGCTGGGCCAGGGCTCCATCGTCGAACTCGACGCGTTGGCTGGCGAACCCATGGACGTGCTCGTCAACGGCTACCTCATCGCCCAGGGCGAGGTGGTGGTGGTGAACGAGAAATTCGGCATCCGCCTGACCGACATCGTCACGCCGTCCGAACGCTTGCGCCGCGTGTCCAAACCATGAGCCCTGACGCCATGCCCTCCTTCACGCCCGCGCTGATGCTGCTGGTGCTGTTGCTGGCAGCCGCATGGGTCGTGAAGTGGTTGCGTCAGCGCTATGCCATCGGTGGTGCGCCCGACGCACAGGCCATCAAGGTCGTCAGCTCGCTGGCAGTGGGTCCTCAGCAAAGGGTGATGGTGCTGGAGTTGACCGAACCCGGCAGTCAGGCGCGCCACCTGCTCACCGTGGGTGTGACGCCCGGTCAGATCACGACGCTGCACTGCACGCCGGTGAACGCAACCACCTACGCCTCGGTGGCCGCAGGCAAATCCACACCAACTTCATGAGCGCACACGGGCGACTCCAACAAGCGGTCCGCTGGCTGCTGCTGCTCGGTGCCGGGTTGCCGGTGCTGGCGTGGGCTCAGTCCGGGCCGGCGGGCAGCCTGCCGCTGGTGGTGGGCCAAGGCTCGGGTGGTGCCACCTACTCGGTGCCCATCCAGACCCTGCTGTTCTTCACGGCGCTGTCCTTCCTGCCAGCGGTGCTGCTGATGATGACGGGATTCACCCGCATCGTCATCGTCCTGTCGCTGCTGCGCCAGGCACTGGGCACGCAAGCTTCGCCGCCCAACCAGGTCATCGTGGGCCTGTCGCTTTTCCTCACCTTTTTTGTGATGGGCCCGACCCTGGACAAGGTTTACCAGGACGCCTATCAGCCCTACAGCACCAACGCCATCAGTTTCGAACAGGCACTGGACCGCGCGCAGGTGCCCATGCGTGAATTCATGAAGCGCCAGACCCGCCAGTCGGACTTCGAACTCTTCGCCAAGCTGGGCAAATTGCCGGCCGGGACCACGGTGGACAACGCCCCCTTTCGGGTGCTGGTGCCGGCCTTCGTGATCAGCGAGTTGAAGACCGCCTTCCAGATCGGCTTCATGATCTTCATCCCCTTCCTGGTCATCGACATGGTGGTGGCCAGCATCCTGATGTCGCTGGGCATGATGATGTTGTCGCCGGTGCTGGTGGCCCTGCCTTTCAAGCTCATGCTGTTTGTGCTGGCCGACGGCTGGAACCTGCTGATTGGCTCCTTGGCCGCCTCTTTTGGAACCTGAGCATGGATCCGCAAGCCGTACTCACCATCGGGCAGAACGCCCTCTTCATGTTGCTGATGGTGGCCGCACCCGTGTTGGGCACCGTGCTGGTCGTCGGTTTGGTGATCAGCCTGTTCCAGGCGCTCACGCAGATCAACGAGTCCACCCTGTCCTTCGTACCCAAGCTGATCGCAGCGGTGGCGGTGTTCGCCCTCATGGGGCCATGGATGCTGACCACCCTGGTCGAGTTCATCCGCCGCACGCTGCTCTCGATACCCGACTTCGCTGTTTGATGGATCAGGCCCCCACGCTCCGCCGCTACGCGGGTCGCTGCCCCCCGAGGGGGCTGATTCGCCTTGGGGCGGCCCGGCGGCGAATCCTTTCGGTGGACCTCAGGCCTCGCTTGACATGGTGACCTTCAGCGAAGCCCAGATCATGGCCTGGGTCTCGCCCATCTTCTGGCCGTTTCTGCGCGTGCTGGCGGTGTTCACGAGCGCGCCGATTTTTTCGTCGCGCAGTGTGCCACTGCGCACCAAGGTCGGCCTGGCGCTGGTGATTGCGCTGTGCCTGCAACCGGGGTTGCCAAACGCATCGGTAATTTCACTCAACGGCCCAGACGCCTTTGGTGCCGTGGTTCAGCAGTTGGCCATCGGCATTGCTATCGGCTTGTCGGTGCGGGTCGTGTTCGCGGCGGTGGAAATGGCGGGTGAAATCATCGGCTTGCAAATGGGCCTGAACTTCGCCGGTTTCTTCGACCCGACCACCAACTCGCAATCCAGTTCGGCCGGGCGCTTTTTCGGCAACCTGTCCATGATGTTGTTCGTGGTGTTAAACGGGCACCTGATGCTGATCCAGGCGGTCAATGCCAGCTTCACCACCTTCCCGATTGGCGGCGATCCGTTGGGCTCCCTGCGCACGCTGCGCCTGCACGAGCTGGGCGCCATCATCTTCACCTACGGGCTGTGGATCGCCCTGCCCATGATCGGCATGCTGCTGTTCATCAACGTGGCGCTGGGCATCATCTCGCGCATCGCGCCCCAGATGAACGTGTTTGCGATCGGTTTCCCGCTCACCCTGTCGGCCGGCCTCATTGGCATCGCGGTCACGGTGCCCATGCTCGAAGAGCCGGTGGCTCGATTGATGCGGGTGGTCTCCGAAATCTTCATCTGAGCTGCGGCTCAGACGATCCCGTTGCGTATTGCGTACACCGTCATCTCGGCGTTGTTGGTCAGCCCCAGCTTTTCCAGCACGCGGGCGCGGTAGACGCTAACGGTCTTGGGGCTCAACATCAATTCTTCGGCGATCTGCGACAGCTTCTTGCCACTGGCAATCTTCTGCAGCGTTTGCAGCTCGCGCTCAGACAAGGTGGCGTGCAGCTCTTCAGAGGCGGGAGCGGCCAAGTTGTTGGCCAACAACTCCGCAATCTGGGGCGTGATGTACTTGCGACCCTGTGCCGCCGCCCGCACCGCCAGCAGCAGCTCAGCCGGGTCACCTGCCTTATTGAGGTAACCCACTGCACCGGCCTTGAGACAGCGGATGGCGTATTGGTCCTCCGGGTACATGGACACCATCAAAGATTTCACCGGTGGGCCCTGCTCCGCGAGCGACGCCAGGATTTCCAGGCCGCTGCGCCCCGGCAGGTTCACATCCAACAAGAGCACATCGCACGGCTGCTTTCGCAGCACCTCGCGCAGCGATGCATAGCTGTCGGCCTCGCCCACCACCTGGATGTCGGTCGCTTCGCTGAGCGTGTCACGCACGCCGCGCCGCACCACCGCGTGGTCATCGCACAACACCACCTTGATCATGAGTCTTCTCCCTTGTCCACCACCTCGGTCGACGCATTGGCCAGCGGCACCGACAAAATCAGCGTCATGCCCTGGCCAGGACCGGGGTTGACCACATCCAGCCATCCACCCACTGTCTGGGCGCGCTCGCGCAGGCCCAACAACCCAAAAGCGTGGGATTTTGCCAACGCCTCGGCAGAGGCACCCTGGCCATTGTCGGCTACCTCCAGGGTCAGGAAGCCCTCCAGGTCGCTGAGTTCCAGACGCACCTCGGTGGCGCCGGCGTGTTTGGCGATGTTGGTCAGTGCCTCCTGGGCGGTGCGGTAGGCCACCATTTCCACCTCGCGCGGCAGCTGGGGCATGTCACCGGCGTGGCGCAGACTGGTGTGTATGCCTGTGCGGTCGCTGAAGCTTTGCACCAGCCACTCGATGGCCGCGATCAGGCCTTGGTCCAGCACCGCCGGGCGCAGGTTGCGCATGATCCGCTGGCTGGCACCCAACGCGTGGGCCACCATGGCCTGGGCCGCCGCCACGTGGGACTGGGTGCCCTCATCGGTCGCCCGCCGCCCCAGCCAGGCCAAGTCGAGCCGGACCGCGGCCAGTGCACCGCCAATATCGTCGTGGATTTCACGGGCGATGTCGGCCCGCTCCCGGTCAATGCTGCTCTGCAGGTGCTCCGTCAACTCGGCCAGCCGCTGCTTGGACGCCGCCAGCTCCAGCGCCGTTGAGGCGCGCTCGCACTTGATGCGGTGGTGCTCCAGCGCCCGCTGCACCACCATGGGCAAGCGGTTCAAGCGGTTTTTGTCGACGTAGTCGCTGACGCCCTGCACCATGGCGTCGGCCACCACCGCCTCACCGATGGCGCCAGACACGAGGACAAACGGCAGGTCGATCTGCTGAGCGCGCATCCACTCCCAGGCGTCCAGACCGGAAAAACCTGCCAGGTGGTAGTCGGCCAACACCAGGTCGATGCCGCCGCCACGCAGTGCATTTTCGAAACTTTCTAACGTATCAACGTGAAAAAGCTTGAAATGCCACCCGCTGCGCCCCAGAATATGGTTCACCAGCTCGTGGTCGGCGAGGCTGTCCTCAAGGTGGAGTATGCTAAAGAAATTCAAAATAACGACCGATATGCCTGTGGGAGGTATTCATTATGAAGATTATTTTCAATTTGGCGTGGCCGTTGATCTCCATCAAACGGGCTGGCGGCTGACTGACAGGCGCGCTCCGGTGTCTGGTACAAACCCCTCTTCCCACTGACCACGCCATGGAACCGGAACCCACCCCGCACCAAGACCGCCGCCGCTGGGCCCGCGTCGACGACGTGCCTCAGTATGAGCCCTTGCCTGACCGCGCTACCGAGCCCACGGTGGCTTTGACGCTGACTGCGGTGGCCGACCTGCAAGACTCGCTGCTGGTGGCCATGAACGACCTCAAGCGGCTCGAAGGTCTGCTGGACCACGCCACCGGCAACCTGCTGGAGCGTTTCAACACCGCCATCGGCGCGCTGCAGGCCTTGCATGGCGACAACGCCGAAACGCGGCAAATTGGCGAAGCCTTGCACCTGGCAGTCACGGAACTGCAATTCCATGACATGGCCTCTCAGTTGCTGGTGCACACCGGCAAGGTGCTCAAGGGCTGTGCCTATAAGCTGGCCGAGGAAGCGATGGAACTGGAAGAGGACGAGATGGGGGTGGTGGAGACCTGCCTGCCAGAACGCCCCAACCCGGTCACGCAAAGCGAGATGGATGCGGGCTCGATCGAGCTGTTTTAATTTCCAAGAACGAGGTTTTTCATGCACTCAATATTGGCCGTCGACGATTCCGCATCGATGCGCAAGATGGTGTCCTTCACCCTGCTGGGTGCTGGCTTCAAGGTGGTGGAGGCCGTCGATGGACAGGATGCCTACGAAAAGGCACAAGCGCAGCACTTTGACCTGGTGCTGACCGACCAGAACATGCCCCGCATGGATGGTCTGGGCCTCACGCGAAAGTTGCGCGAGCACCCCAAGTTCAAGAACACCCCCATCCTGATCCTGACCACCGAATCCAGTGACCAGATGAAGCAGGCCGGCCGCCAGGCTGGAGCCACCGGCTGGTTGGTCAAACCTTTCGATCCGCACCGTCTCATCGAGGTCATCAACAAGGTGATCCGCTGATCGGCTCCACGCCATCCGTCCACAGCCAACGGTGCGAACGCCATGACAGACGACAACAAAAAAGACGACAGCTTTGACTTGACGCAGTTCTACCAGATCTTCTTTGAAGAAGCTGGTGAGAATCTGGAGACGATGGAGCAGCAATTGCTCGACCTCGACGTGGACAGCCCCGACGACGAGGAGCTCAACGCCATCTTTCGCTGCGCCCACTCGATCAAGGGGGGTGCCGCGACCTTCGGCTTCGAAGATGTGGCCGAAATGACCCACCAGATGGAGTCGTTGCTGGACAAGCTGCGCCGCCACGAGCTGACACTGACCTCCCCCATGGTGGATGTGTTGCTGGAAGCGTCCGACGTGCTCAAAGGTCTGCTGGCGCGGCATCAGGGACTGGACGCCCCACCGGTTGAAACCGGTGACTTGGTGGCACGCATTCGCGCGCTGGCCACCGGTGGTGGTGCACCCGCGCCGGCGCCTGTCAAAGCACCTCCTCCGCCACCACCGCCTCTGGCGCCCGCGCCCGCAGCGGCCACCAACGCCTCGGGCGAGCGCCGGCTCAAGGCCAGCATCGGCCCACTCGACAAGGCCGACGAAGCCGACCCGATCAAAGAGCTGTTCCGCGACATCGCGGGCCTGGGCACGGTGTTGGCCGAGTCCTTCGACAACCAGCACAAGCTGTTCGAAATCTCGACCAGCAGCAGCAATGACGATCTGCTCGACCTGTTCGCTTTCCACGTGGCGAAGGACAAGATCAAACTGGAACCGCTGGAAGCGGCCCCGGCACCTGCTCCGGAGCCGGCACCGGCCCCGTTCGTCAGCCAGAGTTTGATCCCGGTGTCGTCCGATCGCCCCCCCAGCGGCGATATCGAACAAGGCTACGGCTTGTACGCCGGCGCGCCCGGCAGCCCAATCGCCGACCACAGCCGCACCGAAAGCGGCGAAGTCACGCGCAACGACGACCTCATCCAGGGCTACGGCCTGTTTGCCGGCGCACCAGGCAACCCGCACACGCACGAAAGCCACACCGCCGCCCACGAAGCCGCCATCCAGGCAGCCACCGCGTCGGCGGACGCAGGCAAGGCGGGCGCCAAGGCCGGTGCCAAGCCGGCCGCCGCCGCGACGCTGGAAACCACCACGCTGCGGGTGTCGGTGAGCAAGATCGACCAGCTCATCAACCAGGTGGGCGAACTCGTCATCACCCAGGCGATGCTGGCGCAAAACAGCCGTATCCTCGATCCGTCCGTCAACCAGCAGCTGCTGGCCGGCCTGGCAGATCTGGAGCGCAACACGCGCGACCTGCAGGAGTCGGTGATGTCCATCCGCATGATTCCCATGTCGGTGGTGTTCAGCCGATTCCCGCGCATGCTGCGTGACCTGGCCAGCAAGCTGGGCAAGAAGGTGGAATTCGTCACCCACGGTGAAGCCACTGAGCTGGACAAAGGCCTGGTGGAGAAGATCACCGACCCACTGACCCACCTGATCCGCAACAGCTGCGACCACGGCATCGAAATGCCTGAGGACCGCATCAAAGCTGGCAAGGCCGAAACCGGCACCATCACCCTGTCAGCATCGCACCAAGGCGGCTCCATCCTGATCGAGGTGCGCGACGACGGCAAGGGCCTGAACCGCCAGAAGCTCATCAACAAGGCGCGCGAGCGTGGCATCGAGGCCTCGGACAACATGCCCGACAGCGAGGTCTGGCAGCTGATCTTTGCCCCGGGCTTCTCCACCGCCGAGCAGGTGACCGACGTGTCGGGCCGTGGCGTGGGCATGGACGTGGTGAAGAAGAACATTGCCTCGCTGGGTGGCTCGGTAGACATCGACACCTCCGAAGGCTACGGCATGAGCGTCAAGGTGCGCCTGCCCCTGACCCTGGCCATCATGGACGGCATGTCGGTGCGGGTGGGCAACGAGGTCTACATCCTGCCGCTCGCCTCGGTGGTCGAGTCCTTCCAGGTCAAGGCAGGCGACATCAACACCGTGGCCCAGGGTGGCCAGCTGGTCAAGGTGCGCGAGGAATACATGCCGGTCATCGAAATCGACCGCATCTTCCAGGTGCCACGCGACGGCGACGGCAACGGCGCCAATTCGCTGATGGTGGTGGTCGAGTCGGATGGTTCGCGCGTGGCGCTCATGGTGGACGAACTGCTGGGCCAGCAACAGGTGGTGATCAAGAACCTGGAGTCCAACTACAAGAAGGTGCCCAACATCTCGGGCGCCACCATCCTGGGTGATGGCCGTGTGGCGCTCATCCTGGACACCTCTGGCCTGGTGCGGCGCAACCGGCAGTGAGGTTTGTCGCTCATTTATAAAAAAGAAAGCACACCATGTCCGACGACGATGACAGCGGACCGGTGGCCCAGGGACGGGAGTTCACCTGGACCAACCAGGACTTCACCCGGATCAAGGCGCTGATCTACAAACACGCGGGCATCAACCTGCACGACGGCAAACACGCCATGGTGTACAGCCGCGTCTCGCGCCGCCTGCGCGAGACCGGGCACAGCAGCTTCAAGGGCTACCTCGATGCGCTGGAGCAGCAGCACAGCGGCCCCGAATGGCAGGAGTTCGTCAACGCCTTGACGACCAACCTGACCTCGTTCTTTCGTGAGAACCATCACTTCATCGAGCTGGACAAGCTGGTCCGCTCCAAACCGCCCACCCACGAGTGGAAGGTGTGGTGCAGTGCGGCGTCCACCGGCGAGGAGCCCTACTCCATTGCGATGACCCTGGCCGACGCACTGGGGACCGAAGGGCGTTTTCGCATCTTCGCCAGCGACATCGACACCAAAGTGCTGGCCACCGCCGCTCGCGGTGTTTACAAGCTCGACAGCATCAAAGGCCTGAGCACGGCGCAACTGCAGAAATATTTCCTCAAGGGCAAGGGCAACAACGCGGGCTTCGCACGCGTCAAGCCGGAGTTGCAGCGGCACATCGACTTCTTTACGCTCAACCTCATCCAGGACAACTGGGCACTCAAGGAACAGTTCGACGTGGTGTTCTGCCGCAACGTGATGATTTATTTCGACGCTGCCACACAGCGCCAGGTGCTGGGCCGCATCCATCGCGTGGTGAAAGACCAGGGCACGCTGTTCGTCGGGCATGCCGAGAACTTCAGCGATGCCCGCACCCTGTTTGCCCTGCGGGGCAAAACCGTGTACGAAAAAGTCTAGAACCGGGCGCCCCCATGCACCACACAGCTGCCCACCTGCAGACACTCAAATCGGCGCCCCGCAAGCCGGGCGAGGCCTCGTTCTTTTTTTCCGATCACCACTTCAAAACCAACGCGGTCAAGATCCTGCCGGGCGAGTACTTTGTGTCCGATGAGGGCATCGTCATCATGACGGTGCTGGGCTCGTGCATCGCCGCTTGCATATGGGACTCGCAGCGACGCATTGGCGGCATGAACCACTTCATGCTGCCAGAGGGCACACCACTGGATGCGTCGGGCCGCTATGGCTCCTACGCCATGGAATTGCTGATCAATGAGATGATCAAGATGGGCGCCCGCCGCGAAAACATGCAGGCCAAGGTGTTCGGTGGTGGGCAGGTCATCCACAGTTTCACCACCATGAACGTGGGCGAACGCAACACCAAGTTCGTGATGGACTACCTGCAGACCGAGCGCATCCCCATCGTCTCCAAAGACGTGCTGGACATTTATCCGCGCAAGGTGGTGTTTTTTCCGGTCACGGGCAAGGCCATGGTCAAACGACTGGCACACTCGCACCCGGACAAACTCGAAACCCAGGAACGTGCCGGCAACGTGGCCAACGTGGTGCAATCCACGGCTGGCGGCTCGGTGGACCTGTTCTGAACCCACTGACTGACAGATGAGCAAGATCAAAGTGGTGGTGGTCGATGACTCGGCGCTGGTGCGCAGCCTGCTCGCCGAAATCATCAATCGCCAGCCCGACATGGCCTGCATCGGCACGGCCAACGACCCCTTAGCAGCGCGTGAAATGATCCGGGAGCTCAACCCCGACGTCATCACGCTGGACGTGGAAATGCCCAAGATGGATGGGCTGGAGTTCCTCTCGCGCCTGATGAAGCTGCGGCCCATGCCGGTGCTGATGGTGTCCACCCTGACCGAGCGTGGCGCCGAAATCACCATGCGTGCGCTGGAAATGGGCGCGGTGGACTTCGTGGCCAAGCCACGCATTGGCGTGTCCTCGGGGCTGCGCGAACTGGGTGACGAGATCGTGGACAAGCTGCGCATCGCGGCCAAGGCCCAGGTGCGGCGCCTGGCGACCCCGGCGCCCGCAGCCGCTACCGGCAACGCCGGCGCTGCGGCCACGCCCACGGCAGCCAAGCCCTTTGGGCGGCTGTCCACCGAAAAAGTCATCTGCATCGGCTCGTCCACTGGCGGCACCGAAGCCATCAAGGAAATACTGGTGCGAATGCCTGCCGATTCGCCGGCCATCGTCATCACCCAGCACATGCCACCAGGCTTCACCACCAGCTTTGCCGCCCGGCTCGACAGCCTGTGCCGCATTTCGGTGTCGGAAGCGCGCGACGGCGAACGCATCCTGCCCGGTCACGCCTACATTGCCCCTGGCGGCATGCAATTCCGCATCGACCGCAGTGGCGCCAACTACGTCGCGGTGGTGGAAGACACCCCGCCCGTCAACCGCCACAAACCTTCGGTGGAGGTGTTGTTCAAGTCCGCCGCCAAGGTGCTGGGCCCCAATGCCTACGGTGTGATGTTGACCGGCATGGGTGCCGACGGCGCGACAGCCATGAAGGAAATGCGCGACGCCGGCAGCTACAACTACGTGCAGGACGAGGCGAGTTGTGTGGTGTTTGGCATGCCGAAAATGGCCATTCAGGCGGGGGCTGCCAACGAAGTGCTGCCGCTGCTGCAGATCGCTGATGCCTTGACCGAGCGCATCCGAGCCTCAGGCGGCGCCGTGCGGCACCGCATCTGAAAGCGGCTCACACTTCGATGTCGATCAGCGCGCCCGGGCTGGCCGGCGGCTTGCCCCCTTCGGGCAGGACATAAGGCGTTTCATTGACAGGAAATTCGGTCCGCGGCCCTTCGGACGGGTCGGCTTCGGCAGTGGTGGACAGGGCATCGACGGCTGCCCGGCTGGCTTTCCAGAGGTTCGGAATGAATTCCTCGATCTGCACGTCCAGGGCCTGATCCGCCGCGGACTTGGGCTCTGCTGGCAACTCACCTTTGAAGCGAGCGGTTTGAGACGGGTCTTGGACGGGTGTGCTTTGCAGGTTTTTGGGCAGATCGGCCTGGGCCGATTCGCTGGGCGCTGTCACTGGCGGCAAGCTGGACGGCAAGTAGGTGGCCTGCGCTCCGGTGCCATCACCAGACGTCACGTTGACCACCACGCTGCCGCTGTTGTCCCGGCTCACCGACGCGCTGGCACGCCCAGCCGCGACCGGCGGCGGCGGGTTCGCCACCGGCGTTTGTTGGGGCCTGGGCCCCACGCCAATCGATGATATGGTCAGCATGATGTTCTCCTTGCTGGACGGATACAGTCAGCGGATTACCGCCGTTCCCTCAGGTTATCGGACACTTGAGTCGCGGCTTGAGCTTTTTTTTGACCTTTTTGTTTCCACGATGCAAAAAACCTTGTTTCAACGCCCCTGGCGCCTCGGCACCCGCACCACGCTCTGGTGGGCGGCCATGGCGGTTGTGATGTGGGGCGCCTGGCGCCAGTACGGTGGGCTGGGGCTGCTGCTGGCCTTCAGCATGTTGATGTTCTGGATCACTATCCAGTTCAGCCAAACCTTGCGGGTGCTCAAGCGCGCCGCGGGGCAACCCAAAGGCACCGTCGCACACGCGCTGAAACTGCATGTGAAGCTCAAGCCCGGCATGAAGCTGCTGAATGTGGTGGGCATGACCGGCAGCTTGGGCGAAATGCTGTCCGAGCCTGACGCCCAGCCCGAGGTGTTTCGCTGGTCCGACGCGAGCGGCTCATCCGTCACGGCGCATTTTCTGGACGGGCGGCTGGTGGAGCACCACATCCAACGGGCCACAGCCGATAACGATCACGGCACCAACGTCTCGTGAGCAAGCGAACCGCCCTGCTGGGCGTTTTTGTGTTGTCGGCCGTGACCATGGCCTTGTTCCGCCTGCCTTACTGGATCGTGGAGGAATTTGGTGACATCAGTCTGGAGCAGGCCTGGTTTCACCTGACGCTGGACGGCGGCCAGACCCTGGCGACCGTGCCCACCGCCCTGGTGCGGGGCACAGTGCGTGAGCTGTTGCTCAAGCCGCTGCTGTGGGGCCTGGCCATCACCCTCGTCGCCGGCCTGGTGTGGCGTCTGTGGCCCCGGGCCAACCGTGTCACCTCCGGTGTCGTGTGGGTGAGCGCCCTCACCCTGGGCGGCGTGGGACTGGGGCGCACAGCACAGGCGCTCAACCTCCAGGATCACTGGACCTTGCCCGCCGAGACAGCAGACTGGATGGAACACGACCATGTTCCACCCGATGGCGCCGCACTCGCGCGCCAACTGACCGCGCCACCCCGCAACCTGGTGCTCATCTACGTGGAGTCCTTGCAAAACAAGTTTGTGCGCGCCGACCGCCCCTTGGCCCGCTGGCGCGCGCAAAACACCTCGGCACGCCGTTTCTTTACCCTGCCTGGCACCCAATGGACCTTGGGCGGCATGCTCGCCAGCCAGTGTGGCCTGCCATTGATGCCCACGGGTTGGAGCGGGCGCAACAACTTCGATGAAACACAGGCCCCGCTTCGGGGCGCCACCTGTCTGGGTGACGTGCTTCGCAAGGCGGGCTACGAAACCGCCTTCATTGGTGGCGCCGACCCGGCATTTGCCGGCAAGCAGTACTTTTTGCACGAACACGGGTTCGACCAGGTGTACGGCCGCGACGATATCGCCCGACAAAAGATCGGCTACCAATGGCCCAAAGGGTGGTGGGGTGCTGAAGATCACACCATGCTGACGTTTGCGACAGATGTGCTTGAAGACCTGGAGCGCAGTCAAAAGCCATTTTTCCTCAGCCTGCTGACACTGGACACCCATGGTCCGGACGGTTTCCCTTCGCGCCACTGCCCGCCCCCCCGCGAGCCACAGCGCATGCAAGACATCTTCGACTGCAGCCTGAACGCGGTGGAGGCCTTTCTGGCCGAAATGGAGCGCCGTGGACTCGACGACGACACGGTGGTGGTGCTCATGGGCGATCACCCCCTGATGGCGCCAGGCTGGTCCTCGCGCCGCCCCACACAAGCCGATGACAGTGCCGAAGATGTGTTTTTTGCCATGTCCGTGCCGGGGCGCCAGCCGAGAGAGCTGGACGCGATCAGCCATTTTGATGTGTTGCCGCTGAGCCTGCAGGCCGTGCTCAGTCCGGCCGACCAGCCACTGGCCCTCGCCCTGGGACGCACGCCGCCCCAACTGACCAGCCTGGTGGCCCGCGATGGCCGCGAACAGCTGGCGGCACGGCTGCGCGCGCCCTCACCGGGCTACCAGAAGCTGTGGCTCCCCCCCACCGCGCAGCCGTAAAATGCGCTTTTTGCCGCCTCATGGTGCGGCGCAACAACCAAGGCAAACAAGATGTCTGTGATTCCTTCGATGTCCGACCGCGACGGCAAGATCTGGATGGATGGCCAACTGGTGGACTGGCGCGACGCCAAGATCCACGTGTTGACCCACACGCTGCACTACGGCTGTGGCGCCTTCGAAGGCGTGCGCGCCTACAAGACGGCCCAGGGCACCGCCATCTTCCGCCTGCAGGAGCACACCGACCGCCTGTTCAACAGCGCCAAGATCCTGCGCATGCAACTGCCCTTCACCAAGGAGCAGGTGAACGAAGCACAGCGCACCGTGGTGCGCGAAAACCAGCTGGAGAGCTGCTATCTGCGTCCATTGACCTGGATCGGTGACAAGAAGCTGGGCGTCAGCCCCAAGGGCAACACCATCCACCTGATGGTGGCCGCCTGGGCCTGGGGCGCCTACCTGGGCGAAGAAGGTCTCAAGCGAGGGATCCGCGTCAAGACCAGCAGCTACACCCGCCACCACGTCAACATCACCATGACGCAGGCCAAGGCGGTGAGCAATTACACCAATTCCATCCTGGCCAACATGGAAGTGACCGACGAGGGTTACGACGAAGCCCTGCTGCTGGACAGCTCGGGTTTCGTGAGCGAAGGCGCGGGTGAAAACATCTTCATCGTCAAGAACGGCGTCATCTACACGCCCGACCTGTCGGCCGGCGCCCTGAACGGCATCACCCGCAACACGGTGTTCCACATCGCCAAAGACTTGGGCCTGGACATCGTGCAAAAACGTATCACCCGTGACGAGGTGTACATCGCCGACGAGGCCTTCTTCACCGGCACCGCCGCCGAAGTGACGCCCATCCGCGAACTCGACCGCATCGAATTGGGCGCCGGGTCGCGCGGCCCCATCACCGAGAAGATCCAGAACGCGTTCTTCGACATCGTGGGTGGCCGCAACCCCAAGTACGCCCACTGGCTGACCCTGGTCTGAAACACAACCATCATGATGAGCACACCCACAGCCAATGCCGCCATCGAGTTGGCCGCCAAGGACCTCAACGCCCATGGTGGCGTGTTCTGCCCCAGCCCCCTGGCCGACATGAAACTCTGGAACAGCCACCCCAAGGTCTACCTGGACGTGGCCAAGACCGGTGAAGCCCGTTGTCCCTACTGCGGGACCGTGTACCGACTCAAAGCAGGCGAGCACGTGGCGCACGGCCATTGAGTGAGTCTGTGAGCTTTGATTGCGCAGGTGGCGGATGGCCACACTGACCGTCGCCATTCTCACGCTGAACGAGGCCAAACGCATCAGGGCCTGCATACGCAGCGCACAGTTTGCAGACCAGGTGCTGGTCGTCGACGGTGGCAGCACCGATGGCACGGCTGAATTGGCACGTGAACTCGGTGCAGAGGTCCACATCCACGCCGACTGGCAGGGTTTCGCGGTGCAACGCAACCGTCAGATCGGGTACGCACGTGGCGACTTCATTCTGTTCTTGGATGCCGATGAAGAAATCACTGCCGAACTGCGTCAGGAGCTGAGGGCGGTGATCGCGTCTGGCGAACAGGCCACGTGGTCCATCCGTTGGGCCCACGTCGCGTTTGGCAAAACGCTGGATCGCATGCGCAGCACGGTGCAGGTCCAGCGTTTGTTCTTGCGCACACAGCTGCTGCGCTTTGAGGGGGTGGTCCACGAGCAGCCCATCTTGCAATCTGACTTGCCGGTGCGTGCGCTGCGCCACCCGGTGTTGCACCATTCGCGGGAGACCATACACGGCAGCCTGCTCAAACTCGCTCAGTACGCCCAGCTCGGTGCGGTCAAACGGGCACAGCTGGGCAAATCGGGCGGCATCTGGCGTGGGCTGGCCTCGGGCGCAGCCTGTTTTTTTAGGCTCTACATCATTCAACTGGGTGTCCTGTGTGGCGCCCAGGGTTTTTTGTACTGCCTGTTCGTGAGCCTCGAAAGTTTTTTCCGCTACGCTGCCCTGCGCTACGACCCGGACCAGCTCGATGTCGTCGTCAAGCGCTCCTGATTCCTCAACGCAGGCACCCGCCTCAGTCGGCGCCGGCCAACTCATGCAACGTGTACTGCTGTTGATGGCTGCCTGCGGCTGGCTAATGAGTCCGCTGGCGTCCACGTGGTCTGGGCTGGCTTGGCTGGCCTTGGTACTGGCCGCGCTGTTCAGCTTGGGCAGTGCCACGGCGACCGTACCGCCGCCCGCCGTGAGTCAGGCCACCCGCTGGTGGTGTTGGGCCACGACAGCAGCTTGCGCATTGGCCGCATTGGCTTTGGTGATCCATCGCGAGCCCTGGAGCAGCCTGCAAGACAACGTCAGGCTCTGGCTGGGCGCCGGCGCCGTCTTGTGCCTGGTGCACAGGTTGCCTCCGTATACCCACGCGACCGATGGCTTGATGGGCCTGTGTGCTGCCGCTTGTGCCGTGAGCGCAGGCGTGGCGCTGAGCCATGCACGTGATCAATTGCCTGGCAACGCCATCCCCTGGGCGGTATCGGTGGCCTTTTTGCTGTGTGTGCTGGCCCCGGCGGCGCTGGACAGGGACACGGCGTGGTCACGTCGACGCTGGTGGGCTGCGGGACTGGTGCTGGGCCTCGTGGCCGTTCTGGTCAGCCAGACCCGGGGAGCTCTGGTGATCATGGTCTGGCTGGCTGGGCTGTTGCTGCGCCACCTCTGGCAACACCGACCCGTGGGTGCACCGCGCTCGCTGGCGGCCCTTGCTGTGGCCTTGGTGTTGGCGGGCTCCAGCGCTTGGTGGGACGCAGACCCCCTGCGCCTGCGCGAAGCTGGTCAGGACGTTGCTTTGGCACTCACACAAAACCAGCCTGACACCTCTGTCGGCTCACGCCTTGAAATGTGGTCCACGGCGGCAAGAGGCATCGCTCAAGCACCGTGGTTGGGCCATGGCATCAGCGCGCGCGAGGTCGCCATGCGCGAACTCGGTGCTCAACACGCGCCGCACATCTGGGCCAAGCTGAGGCATTTCCACAACGAATACCTGAACGCCTGGTTCGATCACGGCGTGGTCGGCCTGGGTGCCGTGCTGGTGACTCTGCTGGGGCTGATGACTTCGGCCCATGTGCTGCGCAAGCAGCAGCCCGTGGCCAGCCAGCAGCTGTGGGGCCTGGCCGTGGTCCATGGCGTTGCCGGGATGACC